>JBIPND010000495.1:0-3443 GCA_044374015.1 Luteolibacter sp.
TTTCCATTTGCTCGAACTCGCGCGAGCGGAAGGTGAAATTGCGCGGGTTGATTTCGTTGCGGAATGACTTGCCCATCTGCGCGATGCCGAAGGGCAGCTTCACGCGGTTGGAATCGAGCACGTTCTTGTATTGGCAGAAAATCGATTGGGCAGTCTCCGGGCGGAGGTAGGCGATGGCCTTGGGATCGTTGTCGGCGGCCAGCGCGCCGAGCTTGGTGGACAGCATCAGGTCGAAGGACCGCGGCTCGGAAAGCATCACGCCGTTGTCCGGATTATAAAGGGCTCCATCGCGCGGGCCGGGTTTGGCTTCGCGCGCGCCAATCACCGGCTTCGCGTTCTTGCCCAGCAACTCGCGGTAGAATTGCACTGCCAGCTTTTCAGCGGACCGCTCGGCGTCCTGTTTCCCTTCCGCAATGAGAACGGTAAAAGCCTTGTCGGTGGATTTCCCCGACTCCTCGTCGGACGCGCCGAAAAACGTCACCTCGGTGCCGGGTCCGGCCGCAGGCACCTGGTCGGCGCGCAGGCGCGACTTGGTGAGCGGGCATTCGCTCATCGGATCGTTGAAACTATCGACGTGGCCGCTGGCTTTCAGCACGTCTTGATGGGTTAGAATCGCGCCGTCCATGCCGAGCACGTCATCGCGTTCCTGGACGGTTTTGCGCCACCAGTAGTCCTTCAAATTCCGCTTCAGTTCGGTTCCCAGCGGGCCGTAATCCCAGCAGCCGTTGAGGCCGCCGTAAATTTCTCCGGCTTGGAAAATGAAGCCGCGGCGTTTGCACAGCGACACGATTTTTTCCATGCGGGCGGGATCAGTAACGTCTTTGTTGGCCATAATTTGAAAGGTTGGGGTGCGCAGCGAAGCAGGCGCGGCGGCGGGCGGCAAGACTGGATCTTGAGAGAAACCCACCCTCCGCGAAGGCGTGTAGACGATCAGGGAATAGCGGGATACCCGGAAACCGGCTATCTCTCATCGGTCGCCGCGAGCATCCTTCCCCCGAGGAAATCGCGGTGCCCGTTTCGCACTCCCCAAGAGAACCAAACGCCGGCGAAAATCGAATGTCCCCCCGCATCGGTTTCCGCCGGCATTTTGGTGGCGCGGTCGGTGAATCGGCGGTTGGCGAAATTTCCTCCTTTTTCGGATTGCCACCGGCGAAACCCGTCCCTAGTTTCCGCCTCCCAAGATTTTTAACCTCATCCCGAGATGTCCAAGCACAACAGCCTCAAGTCCAGCGCCACCGTCGGCGGCAAACGTTCCGTCCTCAAGCGCTTCGAGCGCGTCAAACTCCTCCGTGAGCGCGGCGAATGGAAAGCCGGCAGGTCCCCAGTCGGCCTGCCGAAGACCAAACACGAGGGTTGATCCTCTGTTGCGCTCTTTTTCCCTAACGCGCGGATCCCCCAGGGCTTCGCGCCTTTTGCATTGAATCTCATGGCTACCAACGACGGCACGCGCCTCAACAAATACCTCGCATCCTGCGCCGTGGGTTCCCGCCGCGCCTGCGACGAGCTCATCAAATCCGGCCGGGTGGAAGTGAATGGCAGCCCGTGCATCAACATGGGCACCCGCATTTCCGAAGGCGACCATGTGAAAGTCGATGGCAAACGGGTGCTGCCGCGCGAGACGATGATCGTCGCATTCCACAAACCGCGCGGCTTCGTCTGCACCCGCGAGGACGAACTCGGGCGCGAGACGATTTATGCGCTGCTGCCCGGCTCGATGCACTCGCTCCACCACGTCGGCCGGCTCGATATGGACTCGGAAGGCTTGCTGATCCTCACCAACGACGGCGACCTTTCGCAGCAACTGATGCACCCGTCGAAGTCGATCGAGAAGGAATACCTCGTCACTTCCAACCAAGCCTTTGAAAACGTCCACCTCGACCAATTTCTCGAAGGGGTCTTCACCTCCGAAGGAAAATTAAAGGCCAAGGCCATCGAGCGGCTCTCGTCGCGGCGCATCAAGGTGGTGCTCGACCACGGCGCCAAACGCCAGATCCGGGTGATGTTTGATTCGCTGGGCTATCAGGTGACCAAGTTGATCCGCGTGCGCATCGGCGCGCTGTGGCTCGGCGACCTCGAGCCCGGCCGCTGGGCCGCGCTCAATCCCCAGGAAGTCGCCATGTTGCTGGGAAATCCGAAACCCGCGAAAAAACGCGGAAGCGCCCGGGACTGATTAATCCGGGCGGTTCGGTCCAATCGACCGCACGGAAAAAAACACGGGATTTTGGAGTTCTCGGGGCTTGCCGCCCGCAATATCACTCCTTAGCCTGCGCCCAAGCATCGGCGCGGTTCCTGCCTCGCTTTTTAAATTTTCAACCCATGAGCGCCAAGAAATCGAACAAGTCCAACACCAGCCACGATCAGGACGTCGTCCACAAGCCGTCCAAAGAGTTTTCTGCGAAGGCCCGCATTTCCTCGATGGCGGAGTATAAGAAGCTCTACAAAAAATCGATCGAAAAGCCCGAAGCGTTCTGGGCCAGCGAGGCGAAGGAGCTGACTTGGCAGAAAAAGTGGGACAAGGTGCTGGATTGGAAAGAGCCGTTCGCCAAATGGTTCGACGGCGGAAAACTCAACGTCTGCGAAAACTGCGTGGACCGCCACGCCGTCGGAGCCCGCAAAAACAAGGCTGCCATCATCTGGGAGGGCGAGCCCGGCGACAAACGCATCATCACTTACGGCCAGCTCCAAAAGGACGTCTGCCGCTTCGCCAACGTGCTGTTGAAACACGGCGTCAAGTCCAAGGACCGCGTGCTCATTTACATGCCGATGGTCCCGGAAGCCGCGATCGCCATGCTCGCCTGCGCCCGCATCGGCGCGGTGCACAACGTGGTGTTCGGCGGATTTGCCGCGGAAGCCATCGTCGATCGCCTGGTGGACTCGGGAGCCACCACCATCATCACCGCCGACGGCGGCTGGCGGCGCGGCAAGGTTGTGGCGCTCAAACCGGTGGTCGATGAGGCGCTGGTCAAATACACCCACGTCAAAAGCGTGATCGTCCTGAACCGCTGCGGCAACGAGGTCGCGATGGATGCCACCCGTGACAAGTGGTGGCACGACGAAGTCGCCCAAGCCTCGTCGAAACACGTGGCCAAGGGCTTCGATTCCGAGCACCCGCTGTTCGTGCTTTACACCTCCGGTTCCACGGGCAAACCGAAAGGCATTCTCCACACCTCCGGCGGTTACCTCACCGGCACCTATTCCACCTGCAAATACATTTTCGACATGCGCGACGAGGATGTTTACTGGTGCACCGCCGATGTCGGCTGGATCACCGGGCACTCCTACATCGTTTACGGCCCGCTGGCCAACGGCGTCACCCAGGTGATGTATGAAGGCGCGCCGAACGCGCCGGATTTCGGGCGGTTCTGGAAAATGATCGAAGAATACGGCGTCACCATTTTCTACACCGCCCCCACCGCGATCCGCGCCTTCATCAAGGCGGGCGA
>JBIPND010000496.1:0-3442 GCA_044374015.1 Luteolibacter sp.
GCTTGCGGCAAGGTCACCAAGGTGGCGGAAATCAAGCGTCTGGACTGGCAGACGGTTAGCAAGATCATGAAGGCGGTCGCGGAGCGGGGCTAGCTTCGGCGGGGAGACGCGGTCAACAAATACGCGGGCGTTCGCCTGGCCCACCGCCACCGCCTGACCTTGGGGGAACGCCCGCAGCGAGATGCTGGACAACGGCAGCAAGCCCACGGCGCTGACCGCGAGCAGCATCATCAGGCTGAGCGTCACCACGGGGGCGAATCCTCGGTAGCTGCGAGTGCGGGCGGACTGACTGGTCCGGAACGGGTGTCCGGTCGTCTTCGGATTTTTCAAATTATTGCCCAGAGAAGGGATGTTGGTTTTGTGACTGGATGCGCCCGAATCATGAGGGAATTTCCAGCGAATGATGCGGGCGGTTATGAAGCACATGGCGTGTGAGCATGATGAAGCCTGCCCGTGCCGTCCATCATGTGTTTACAGGAGATGGTCGCGCAATTTCGGAGGACGACTCATGGGACTTCCACTCGAGCGGGTGCCTTCTCGATGAATGGTGGCGGCGTTCGTCACGGTAGTCCTTGGAATGAAGCGGGGGCAGATTGAATGGATGAGCAAAAAAGAGCCCTGCTTGAGTCGCCCGCGAGGTTGGCCCTCCCGCCAATCCTCAACAGGACTGGCGGGAGGGCTTGGCTCGGCATTACCTCACGGGAATCCGAAATTCAGGCGGCGATGGCGGGTGGCGATATTTCGCTCGTGGCTTGCTCCCTCGTGGTCTCCTTAGTGAAGCACCGGTTCATCAGCACGCAGAAGTTGCCGGAGGCGCTGGTGGCCATGGCGGGGTTGGGCTTGTCCACGATGCGGAGCGTTGAGTCGATTTCGAGTGCGTCTGCCAGATACTTCGGATCGAAGGCGATTTCGGGGGGGGCCTCGGTAGTGACAGGCACGGCGATGGTCTCGCCCACGGTATCTTAGTCGCGGTGGGTCAGGGTCAGGTTATCTGATGATTCCCACGTGAGGCGCACGGAGCTGGACTTTCCGCTCGGCGACCGCAGCCACATGATGAGCGTGGTCTTGTGGGCTTCCGGCACAGTGACGGATTCGGGTATGAAGCTTGGGATCACGTGTTGGTAGCCCGGGTAGCGAGCTTCGATGGTTTTTTGCGATGAGCATGTGCGGACCGGAGCGGAACTGGATGTGTAAATCCTCCGTCTTGTCCGCTTGCAGGAGGTTTCCTTGGGCAGCGCCGTGATCCGTCCTTGGACGACGGGACGCGCTGGGAAGTCCTCCGCTGTTGCAGCCAAATGATAGACGGATCTCACGGACAGGCCGCAGCATGAGGTGGTGTGCGTCAGCGTGATGCCGTCGGCGTCTTCGTTGAAGGCGAAGTGGGCGGAGCTTCCCTTGTCGCTCCGTGCCGCCGCTTTGAGGGCTTCGGCAGGGATCAGGAAGCGCCCGGGGATGAACGGGCCGATGATGGCGGTAACGCGGGTCTCCAGCCAGTGGTCAAGATCGGTGACTGCCAGGGTGAGCCCGGCGTTATCGATGATGGCGAGCACATGGGTGAGAACCGGCAGGGTGAAGCGCTCGAAGCAGAGCCGGGTGAGGAGCTTACGGGCGGCGGTGATGCCGTTTATGGGGATGGTGAGGTTCATGGGATGAGTAATTGGTTGTGAGCATTGAGAGGTCGAAGGTCTGAATGTCCAAGGTCTCAAAGTCGGAGGAGCAAAGCGCGAAGCTCCGACCTTTGACTTTGAGACCTTCGACTTTCGACCCGTTGTCAGCCGACCGGTTTGATGTAGGCGTTGACGCCGACGATGACGGGCGAGCCATTGACTTTGGCCTCGGTGATTTGATTGCCGTTGCTGCTGGCGATGGTGAGCGTCTTGCCGGTGGCGGACGGACGCGGGGCGTGCAGCAGGATTTCGATGTGGAGGACGTTGTCCTTGATGGTGGTTTTCATGGGATTGATGAGGTTATGGGTTAGGAGTTATTGGTTACTGGTGGGGAGAAGTAACAGGCGGTCTGCTTCGATCCATTCGACGGGCTGGAAGAACAGGCCGGGGACGACCGATTGGATGCGCACGCGGGTGCAATCTTCGGGAGCCTCGATGACGAAGCGCTCGTATTTCTCGTCGCCCGGATCCTGCCACTCGGGCACGATCTGGACGCGGTCGCCGACCTTGAGAGGGGCGGTGCCGTTGGAGGGAACGGGCTGTTTCATGACCGGAGGTAGGTGGTGTCCTTGCGCTGGAAGAGGCTGTGGAAATCTGATTCGCCACGGACCTGTATCAGCGAAAATGAGGCCCTCGCCCCGGAACTCCGTGTCCGGAGTTCCGGGGCGGTCGTAGTCAGCGACTTTCGCTTCTCGTTGTCTCCGCCGCACCCGCCACATGGCACGCATGCCGCTCGCGCGACGTCCGCAGGTCGGATTCCCATCCCGGTCTAACGCCATCCAGCAAACGCCGGATCACCTCCTCGCCGAAGAACGCGATCAAATCGGCGGCGATGCGGCGTTTGAGCACCAGGGCGGCGCTGTCTTTCAGGCCGCAGCGTTTGCCGGCCTCGCGCATCGTGCCGCCTTCCACCAACACAAGGATGGCGGTGCGGTGGCGCGGCGGATGGACGGAGAGGAAGCTCTCCCAATCAAGGTTGCGGGCTGCGTCCTCGGCAGGGTCGGATTCCTGTCCATCGAACTCCAGCGGCTGGACGACGTCGTGCAGGGTGCCGAAATCCCCTGACTCGAACTCGACCTCACGGTCCAGCCAGTCATGCCGTGCCTTGCCGTCGATCTGACAGCCCGGTGACATGACATCGCTGCGTCCCGTGTAATAACTCCGGCGACCGCTGCGTGCGGCCTTGGCGGCGTAATACGACATGTTGCCAGCCGTGAACGTCTTTCCCGCTTTTTCCGCCGCGTCCACCATCCGGGCCGCCATCAAGGTGGCATCGGCAACAATTTCCTCGTCGTCCTCGGGCCCGACCTTCGGGATCGACCGCGCGGCATTGCGAAGTCGCGGAACGACTTCGTTTACTAACATACAATCTAGCATTGGGCTCATTTTGTTTGGTTCCTTTCGGTTTGTGTTGAAAGGCAACCGACACGAAGGCCCCCACGCAGGGACCTGCCGTGGCGGTTGCCAAGGTGGGGTCCTGCGCCCGCCGAGATGGCGGATGCGGGGTGTGAATGTTGAAATCAAGCAATGGGCCGCCATGGACATCGGGGGACATGTCGTGACGGCCCGCTGTCAGCCCGGTTCGCGCAGGGAGTGTCGCGTGACCGCGCTGACCTCTGGTGACGCCGCGCCGGTGCGGGTGGTGACCGGGGTGGTTCGCGCGACCGGGTCACTGCCACACCCGGACCCAGTCGACCTCCATGGCCGCCGGGAACCGGGTGCTGTCGGAGGGCGGACCGGGGAAGTGACCGCCCACCGCCAGATTGAGCAAGAGG
>JBIPND010000497.1:0-3440 GCA_044374015.1 Luteolibacter sp.
CCGCACTGAAACTCGGATCACTTTGGCTATTGGCCACACTGGGCCCCCCAGCCGCCGCCACAGGCAACTCCACCACCCAACCCAATATCGTCATCATCCTTGCTGACGACCTGGGGGTTGAATGTTTATCATCCTACGGTGGGACATCCCTCAAAACTCCGAACATCGACAAGCTGGCCACCCTGAGCATGAGATTCACCCGCTGTTTCTCCAATCCCTTCTGCTCACCCTCGCGCGCCTCGCTACTAACAGGTCGCTACCCGTTCAAAAACGGCCTGAAAGTCGTGCTTCACAGCCGGAAACAGGAAGACATCCACCTGCATCCGGATCAACCCAGTTTCGCCCGGGAACTCAAACAAGCGGGATACGCGACGGAGATTGTCGGCAAGTGGCACATGTCCCTTGAGCACAAACACGACACCATCAACGCATTCGGATTCGACCAATACCAAACCTGGCGGATTTTCGACGAACAAGGCGGGAAGACCACCCGGTTTTGGAATCCTTATCTCAACCGCAACGGAACCTTGATCGCCGATCAGATCAAGGAGCGCTACGGCCCCGATGTGGATTTGGAATTCCATCTGGATTTCATCAAATCCAGTGTGCAAAAGCAGCAGCCGTTTCTCGCTTATTATGCCACCTGTCTGCCGCACTTTCCGTGGGAACCCACCCCGGACAGCGAGGACAAGAGTTATCGGGAGCCGGTGATCGGCAAGAAGGGCGATCCGAAGTATTTCCCGGACATGGTGGCCTATTTCGACAAGCAGGTCGGCCTCATCATGCGGTCGCTCGAAGACCACGGCATCGCCGACAACACCATCGTGGTATTTCTATCAGACAACGGCACGGACCAGGATCTCGTCAACATCTGGGGCGACGGAAAGAAAATCCGCGGCGGCAAGGGCACCCTGACGGATCGAGGCACCCACGTTCCGCTGATGGTCCGCTGGCCCGGCCAAATCAAGGCCGGGTCCACCTGTGATGACCTGATTGATTTCTCCGACCTTTTCCCCACCCTTTGCGAGCTAACAGGAACCCCGCCGCCCAAGGCGGAACTCCATGGCCGGAGCTTCGCGCCGCAACTTCTCGGAAAACCCGCCCAGCCTCGCGAGTGGGTTCATATCCAGCACGAAGCCGCCAGACAGGTCAGGAACAACGATTACATGCTCGACAACAAGAACCAGCTCCGGCGCGTCGTTGAGCTGTGGGAGGAGCCGGCGAAACCGCACGAAAACTTGAATCCGGAAAAGGAAGCCGCCGCTCGCAAATCGCTGCAGGCGGTCTTCGACGCTTTGGATCGATGAAATCAGGCACCCCCTCTATAACAGGCGGGTTGTCACACCGGAATCAACCGGGACCGGATTCGCCGCTGATGACACGGATGCCATAAAGCTGGGCGCGGGTGAGGCCGTTGGTGGCGAGCATTTCCACGCGCAGTCGGCTGACTCCCGCGACGGACAGGCGGTGCCGGCGGTTGCGCTGATAGTTGCCGGTGACTTCGGCGATGACGGTCGTGGTGCCATCCTCGTGTTCGGCGATGATCCGATAGTCCCGGACAATCGACGGGATGCTGCGCAGCGGATAGCCCTGCCAGCTTTGCCAGAAGTGGAAATGCAGCGACGAGTCGAAAAGCAACTGGACCTCGGCGAAGTTTCGCGGGCTTTCCCAGTGTAAGGAAATCCATTCGGGTTCGGCAAACGAGCTCGCCGCCGATACCCAGAGATTCGGCACGTGGGTCGGGCGGCTGTCGCCGTTGACCGCCATCTCCGGGCCATAAAGATCCTGAGCGGGTGTGGTCCGGCAGCAGTGGGCGAAGTTAAGAAACAGGCTCTCGGCCTTGAAATTCCGCGCGTAATCGTTCCAGTCCGGTGCGACCACTCCGGCACCGTCGGCATCCACCGCACGCGTCATGCCGATCATCAGCGAGCGCGAGGTCCACTTGGTGAAAAGGTTCGGCCGGATGGGATCCTCAGGGCGCGGGTAGTTCCAGCGCTTTCCGGGCGGCGTTTCCGTCATGTGCACGGCGAGGTCGGGGGTTTTTCCGAGGATGAGGAAATGCCAGCCCGGCCTCTGGATGATGCAATCGAGCGGCACGTCGATCCATTGGGACGCGCCTGCGGGTATTTCAAGCATACCTTCCGTTAGCAAATCCTCGGGGAAGGTGGATTGGTTGGCCGGCCCTTGATGGAAGCGATAGTGCAATTGCGTGGCACACGAGGCATCAACTAACAACGAAATGGAATCAAGTCGCCCGCTGGTCACCGGGAGTTGCAGCATGCGGTCGTCGTGCAAGCGGTCGAGCCCCCAGCTTTCCATCGCATCACGTTCCGAAAATACGCTGGAGGCGCTGACGCTGGCCTCGGGCGCGATGTCGCCTTCCACCGCCAGTTCGAGCGCGTGGATGTGATGGTCTGCTAGGAACAGGTCGCGCTGGATGTCACGCACGGCCTTGCCGGTGACGAGCAAACCTGGATCGCGCTGCAATCGCGCGGCGTGGCTCGCCGCCATGCCTGCGGCTTCTCCGAGTTGAGCGCAAGTGAGCATCACCCGCGTCGAGGAGAGCGCGTAGTGGGTGGCGCTGATGTTGCGCCCGGCGAAGAACAGGTTGCGGATGTTTTTCGAGTAGAGCGAGCGCAGCGGGACGTTGTGAGGTCCGCGCAGATATTGGTGGGTGCTGGGGTTGACCTTGTCGTGAAATCCGTGCGGCGGGTGATGGTCGAAGCCCCAGCCACCGTAGGCCAGCGCATCTTCGAACACCGCCTGCTCGTCGATTTCATTCATTGTTAGAATGTGATCGCCCTCAAAGCGGCGTGACTCGCGTTTTCCCGGAACCGCACCCAGCCAGTCGAGTTCGTAAGTCTCAAGCCTGCCTGCGAGGGAAGAGCGGTTTTTGAGAAAATCCCAGACCGCGAGGGTGATTCGTTGCACCTCCTCCTTGATCTTCGTCGTGTCGTGCACGGTATCAAGCGCGCCGCCCCACTCGAGCCACCAGAACCCGCCGGTGTCGGGGAAAAAGTGTTCGCAAACCGGCCGATAGGGGCCGAAGTCATCCAGGCTCAGTTTCAGGTTCACCCACTTCGGGCGGGTGAATGGCATCGGGCGGCCAGCGTCGCGCGCGTGCAGGTGCAGGCTCATGCCCATCGTGTCGCCGGTCGGCTCGTCGGGGCACATCGGCTCGTCAAACTCCGAGCGCGCTTCGACGCCCATGCGGAACGTCGCGCCGGAAAGCGAACCCACCACGCCATCGCCCGAGCAGTCGGCGAAATAGCGGGCCTCGAACACATGCCACGTTTCCTCCATCGAGCAGTAGGCTTTCACACTTTCGACCCGGTCATTGCCGGCATTCATCGCCACCTCGCAGACCGCATGATTCAGGAACAAATCGAGATCCGGTTCATTGCGCACCAGGTTTTCCAATTCCAGGTTCCAGCCTTCCG
>JBIPND010000498.1:0-3439 GCA_044374015.1 Luteolibacter sp.
TGCGGCGCGCGTTTGAGGACGGGCGGAAGATCTCAGCGGTGGATTTGTCCGCCGAGTTTCTCGATGCCGTGCGCTTCCCCGGTCCGGAGCAAGCGGCGGCGATGGAGGAATTCCTGCGCGGACGCCACGGCACCACCCCGCCCGACGCATGGATCGCCCTCGGCCCGCAGGCGCTGGATTTCCTGATGCAACGGCGCAAGACGCTTTTCCCAGGAACACCGGTCGTGGCGGGCGGTATCGATACGCTGAAAATCGATTCCCTAACCGACCGCCACGGCCTGACAGGGCGGCCGATGGATTGGTCGATCGCCCCGCTCATCGGACAGCTGCCGAAAATGCGTCCGGAAGTGCGCAAAATCCTGCTGGTTGCCGGCGCGGCGGACTTCGACCGGGTGCGGCATCAGGAGGCGCTCGCGCAAGCCGCTCCCTTCAAGGGGCGCTACGCAATCGAATCCTCGCAGGGTGAGCCGCTGGATGATCTGTTGGAGCGTGTTTCCATGCTGCCGCAGGATTCGCTGGTGATCTACCTCACCTATTTCATGACGCCGGACGGCAGGCCGCTCCTGCCACGCAGCGTGGCGGGATGGCTCGCGGAAAAATCCTCGGTGCCGGTGCTGTGCCTTTACGAAACCTACATCGGCACCGGAGTGTTAGGAGGGGCGATGATGCCGTTCGAGGAGGAAGGCCGCGCCGTCGGAGCCATCGCCCGCAGGGTGGTGGAAGGCGAGGACGCGGAGGCCATCGGCATCCTGCCTCCGGGAAAGCCCCGCTGGATCATCGACGAGCGGGCGCTGAGCCGCCATGGCTGGAACAGCCGCAACCTGCCTCCGGGTGCGGAAGTCCGGTTCCAAAAACTTTCGCTGTGGCAGGCACACCGGGCGGCGGTTCTGACAGGCGCGGTCGTGCTGCTGTTGCAATCCGCCTTGATCATCGGCCTGCTGGCCGCGCGCGCCCGCCAGCGCCGGGCGGAAAATGACAAACAACTGTCGGAATCGCGTTTCTCCAAAGTTTTCATGGCCAGCCCGGTCTCGATCAGCGTGATCCGCCAGTCCGACGGCCGGATCCTCGATGCCAACCCGGCATGGGAACGCACCACCGGGGTTTCCCGCGAGGATGCGGTGGGCCACACGCATTTGGAACTGGGCTTCGGCTTTGAAGCACCCGGCGACCTGCGCTATCTCCAATACCTCGCGTCCGGCAAGGCGCTGCGGGATTTCGAACAACGCCTGCGCATGCCTAACGGCTCAAGCCGCCTGCTCAGTGTTTCGACCGAACCCGCCAACCTCCATGGCGAGCCATGTTATATCTCGATGGCCAAGGACATCACCGATATCCAACAGGCGGAGGAGGCCCGCCAGAAACTCCAGCAAGCCTCGCGCCTCGGCATGCTCGGCGAACTCACCGCATCCATCGCCCATGAGGTCAACCAACCGCTGGGCGCGATCCTCAGCAACGCCGATGCCGCCACGATGCTGATGGAACTGCCAGATCCCCCGCTCGATGAAATCCGCGAAATTCTATCCGACATCCGGCGCGACGACATGCGCGCCAGCGAGGTGATCCGCCAAGTGCGCTCAATGGTCGCGCGGGGTGAAACGCAGCGGGTCGCGCTCGATCCGGGCGAACTGGCAAACCGCGTGGCCGCGATGATCCGTCACGATTGCCGGGCGCGTTCGACTGCGATCACCTGCGAGGTGGCCGAAAACCTGCCGCTGTTGTGCGGTGAAAAAGTGCGCCTCGAGCAGGTGTTGCTCAATTTGCTGCTCAACGCCTTGGATGCCCTGAAAGCCATGCCGCCGGACGAACGACACATCCGCATGGCCGTCGCGCCCACGCGGGACGGCATGGTCAACATCTCGGTGACGGACTCCGGACCGGGAATCCCGCTCGATCTGATAGGGCGGATTTTCGAAAGTTTTTTCACCACCAAGAGCGAGGGCATGGGGCTGGGACTTGCGCTCTCGCGTTCGATTGCGGAAGCTCACGGCGGCAAGCTGATTGCTGCTAACAGCCCCGGCGGAGGTGCCTGTTTTCAATTGATCCTTCCCCCAATGCCATGAGTCGCGACCCCCAAAGCCCCCCGACCGACGAGTCGCCCGCCGTGCATCTGGTGGACGATGACGACGCGCTGCGCACCGCGCTCTCCCGGCTGCTGCGCGCCGCCGGCTACGAGGTGCGGGTTTACGCATCCGCCGCGGAGTTCCTGATGGCGGGAACCGGCGGGATGCGCGGCTGCCTGTTGCTCGACGTGCGGATGCCCGGCGGGCCCACCGGCCTTGAACTGCATCAGGCTCTGGTCCGCCAGGGCGGGACGCTGCCGGTGGTTTTCCTAACCGGCCACGGCGACATTCCGATGAGCGTCCAAGCCGTGAAAAACGGCGCCTTCGATTTCCTAACAAAACCGGTGCGGCGTGACGACCTGCTGAAGACGGTCGCGGCGGCGCTGGCCGCCGAAGAATCGGCGCGTCTGGCCGGCGGCCGCCGCAGGGAACTGGCACGCCGCGAGGCAACGCTGACTCCTGCCGAGCGGGAGGTCTTCCGCCGCGTGGTGGCCGGCCAACCTAACAAAATGATCGCCGCCGGACTCGGCTGCGCCGAACGCACCGTCAAGGGGCACCGCTCGCAAGTCATGCACAAGATGGCGGCGGCCTCGCTGCCGGAGCTGGTCAGCATGGCCGCTGTGCTCGCTTGAACACCTCACCAATGGGCAAGGTTTTTGCCCCAAGTGACCATTCCCCTTTCCGCGCCGATCCACCAGCTTCGGCCTCATGGTCGCGCACCGGTCCCAAATCGCCATTGTCGATGACGACCCCGCCATGAGGCGGGCCGTCGGGCGGCTTTGTGCCGCGGCGGCGCTGCCAAGCCGGGGTTTTTCATCTGCGGAGGAATTTCTAACATCGGATGCGCTGGCTGACGCGGGCTTCCTGATTCTCGATATCCATCTGCCCGGGCTGTCCGGCTTCCAACTGCACGAGCAATTGGTGAACCGCGGCATCGATATGCCCGTGGTCTTCATCACCGGCCAGGACCAGCCGCTCGACCGCGAGAAGGCGCGCCAGGCGGGGGCCGCGGCCTATCTCACCAAACCATTTCCGGCCGCCCAACTGATCACCGCGCTGCACAAACATCTTCCACCCCCTCACCCACCAACCAACCACATCCCAAAATTGTCGATCCACTCCTCTCCGCCGGATGCCAAGAAGCCTGAAGTCCCAAAACCATAACATCATGAACCCAAAACATATCCTAAGATCGGCGCTGTGCCTTTCGCTCGCACTCACAACCGTCGCCTCGGCCCAAACCAAAAAACCCAACATCCTCATCATTTGGGGAGACGACATCGGCGGATTCAACATCAGCGCCTACAACCAAGGCATGATGGGCTACAAGACACCGAACATTGACCGCCTCGCCAAGGAAGGCGCGCTCTTCACCGACT
>JBIPND010000499.1:0-3435 GCA_044374015.1 Luteolibacter sp.
CGGTTTTGCCGTCGTTGCGGGTCCAGGTGCGGAATTCAGCGCAGGCGGAAACGGCGAGCAGGGCGCTGAGCAGGAATTGGAGGGAGGTTTTCATGACAAATTCGTCAATAGCATCAGCGGTCGCACTCGCCCATCACGAAATCCAGCGAGCCGAGGATCGCCGGGATGTCGGACACCATGTGGCCGGGAAGCAGCTTGGAGGTGATGGAGAGATTGCAGAACGAGGGGCTGCGGATTTTCAAACGATACGGCACGCCGCCGCCTTTGGAATGGATGTAGAAACCGAGCTCACCTTTCGGATTTTCCGCGGCGAAATAGACTTCGCCAGCAGGCGCGTCGATGCCCTGGGTGGAGACGATGAAATGGTGGATGAGTTCCTCCATCGACATCATCACCCGCTCCTTGTCGGGCAGCATGCTCTTCGAGTCGGCGAGGTTCACCGGGCCGGCCGGCATGGTGTCGAGCACCTGGCGGCACAGCTGGATCGACTGGCGCATTTCCTCCATCCGGATCTGATAGCGGGCATAACAATCGCCTTCTTCGGTGATAGGCACGTCGAACTGGTATTTTTCGTAACCGAGATACGGACTGTCCTTGCGCAGGTCACGCGGGACACCGGAGGCGCGGAGGTTCGGGCCGGTCATGCCCCAGGCGATCGCGGAATCGCGGCTGATCACGCCGACATCGATCATCCGGTCGAGGAAGATCTTGTTCTTGTCGAGCAGCTTGGAGATTTCCCCGATGGCCACCAGGCACTCGTCGAGGAACTGGCGGACGGAAGCCTCGAAACCGGGTGGCATGTCGCGGAGCTGGCCGCCGACGCGGGTGTAGGAAGTGGTGAAACGCGCGCCGGTGAGCTGCTCGCAGAGGTTATAGACTTTTTCGCGTTCGGTGAAGGTGTAGAGGAAAACCGTCATCGCGCCGACATCCATGGCGCAAACGCCGACGCCCAACATGTGTGAGGAAATCCGGGCGAGTTCGCAGCAGAGGACCCGCAGGGCCTGACCGCGTGGTGGCAGCGTCCAGCCCATCAGTTTTTCCACGGCGCAGGCGTAGGCGACGTTGTTGGCCAGCGGCGCGAGGTAGTCCAAGCGGTCCGTGTAGGGCACGAACTGGTTGTAATGCATGTTCTCGGCGATTTTCTCATCGCCGCGGTGGAGGAAGCCGACGTCGGGAATGGCGGAGTCGATGATTTCACCGTTGAGCTCAAGAATGAGCCGCAAAACGCCGTGGGTGGCGGGATGGGACGGCCCCATGTTGAGCACCATGCGCTCGCCGACGAGGTCGTCGGTTTCCGCGTGGTAGCTGTCCGCAGCGCGGGCGGCGCGGGCGAGGGTGTCGGGGGCTTCGAATTCTTGGGTCGTGTTGCTCATGCCGGATTTGCCGCGGGAATAAGTGTCTTGAACGAGTCAATTCGCAAGGGCTTTGTGAAAATTTTCACAAGCTTCCGCGACCGTAGCGTTCGCGGAATTGCCGGAGCAGTTCGTCCACCCGGTCGGTATCCGGCGCTGGTGGCGGCGGCGGGGCTGGCGTTTCGTCGGGCGGGCTGACAGGCACGCAAACCTGCTCCGGGCTCGGCGGAAAATCCTGCGCGGGTGCCGCGTAAAACGGCGAAGCGACGTGCGGAGGCGCGGCGTCCCAATTTTTCGAGGCGGCGGCTTCCAGCGCGGCGGCGACCGCCGGCGGAGCATTTTGGAACGGCGAGTCCACGGGTTGCGGCGCGGGTTCCGCTGCGGGTTCCGCTGCGGGTTCCGGCGGAGGAGTGACCGCTGGAGTCGGTGGCTGCCATTGGGGCAGCACGAAAGTTTCATCCGGCTCAGGCAGCGGCGGTGACCCGGATTCCATTGCTGGAGCCGGCGAAAACTCCACCGCGGCCACCGCGGCCACCGGGACTTCCGGTTGCTCCACCGCGGCCGCAACCGCCGGGGACGCCGAAGGTGCGACGCTATCCATCGCGGTGGCCCGCAACCAGGCGATTCCCGCCGCGCGGATCAGGCCGCGGGCGTGGGTGCCCGCCTCGTTGAGGTCGATGCGCTCCAGCACTCGATCGCCCAAGCCCGGCACTCGCGAGTCGAGCAGGGCGACCATTTCCGCTTTGGTCAGCGGAGTGAGTTCGATCACCACCTCGGAAAGCCGGTCGGTCAGCCCGCCACTCAGGCGCGGGAGGAACGCGCTTTGCCAGATGTCCATGTTGAGCGAGAGGATCACGTCGAGCCGCTCGACCGACTGGCGGAGCGAGCCCAAAAACGCCGCGAGGTGAAGCGCGGCCGTGTCGTCGGTGGAAAACCCTTCGAGATCGTCCGCCACCAGCACCACGCGCGTCAACAGCGACAGCAAACCCAGCAGAGCCTCCAAGCGCTCCATCGCCATCCCGTTGCCCGGGACCACGTTGTGGGCGCTCTCGGCCAGAGTCGTGATCCGTTCCGGATTTTCCACCGGGGTGACGGCGAAGCGGAACAGGGCGTTCACCCAGAAGGAAATTTCCCGGATCGGCAAATCGCAGCGCTGGGCGAGTTCCATGCTCAAGCGCTGGCCGAGCACCTCGAAATTTTCGCGCGCCCAATGCGCGGTGACGGCATTCGGATGATGGAAATCAAAGGTCTCGATCGGCCGGCTGCGCAAGGCCGACAACGCGCCCTCGCGATCCTGGCAGGGCACTTCGCCGGATCCCACCAGCGGCTGCAAGGCACTTGCAAACAAACGCCGCGTCACCAAGTCCAGCACGCACAACCCGCCGGACGCCGGCAGCGGGCGCAACAAGCGGCGCAGCGCGTCATCGATTACCGACAAGGCATCGATCCGGCAGCCGAAGGCCGGATGCAGCGGAATGAACTCGTGGGTGGACCCCAACTGGTGCTGGATCCGCGACAACAAATGGGTTTTGCCATGCCCGGCGCGAGGCGCGCGCAGCAGGATGCAGCGGCCCGGCCGCTCGACCGGCACGTTCAGGATATCCGATAGAACTTCAAAAGCCTGGCGATTCACCGAGTCCGCATGGGAAGCGGGCGGACGACCGAGAGTTTCAAAGAGCACTTGGAACGGATGATCGTTGGCCATTGGGATGTTCATTCTAATGGCCGGGACCCTGAAGAGCTTTTCCCCGCTTCACAAGGACAGAGGGTGGAAAATTCTTTGGCTTTCCGGCAGCCGTCTGCTTCTCTTGCGGCATGAAATCCTATCTGGTGATGACGCTGCTCGGCAATGACCGCCCCGGCCTGGTGAGTTCGCTCGCGGCGATCGTGGCCAGCCATGGCGGCAACTGGCTGGAAAGCCGGATGGCACGGCTGGCCGGGCAGTTTGCCGGAATCGCCCGCATCGAGTGCCCGTCCGAGTCGGTAGATGCGCTGCTGGAAGAACTTCATTCCTCCGCCATTCCCGGGCTGACGGTGCAGGCCGTGCGCGAGGATGCCGAGGAATCCCCGCCGCGCCGCACCA
>JBIPND010000500.1:0-3431 GCA_044374015.1 Luteolibacter sp.
GATTGGGACACGCCCGGCGGCAAGGCTCCGGAATCCTCGACCGCGGTGCCCGCGCCACCCGCGCCACCCGCGCCTGAACTGGTTGCGGTGGCCACCGCGCCCACTCCCACGCCGCCCCCGGCCCCGGCAGCACCTGCCGCGCCGGATGCCGTCAGCACCGCCGGCCTGCGTTTCATCAATTACAACGTGGAAAACTGGCTGACCATGGACCGCTACGTGGACCGCAAAAACCTCAAGGATTCGCCCAAGCCCGAGAAGGAAAAACAGGCAGTCATTTCCCTGCTGGTCCGCCACACGCCGGACGTCATCGGACTTTGCGAAATCGGCGAAGCGGCGGATCTCGCAGAAATCCAGCAGGACTTGAAGCAGGCCGGGCTCGATCTGCCCCATCTGCATTACACCGGCGGTTCCGATCCCACCCGCCATCTCGGGATTCTGTCGCGGTTCCCGATCACTTCGACCGCCAAGCCCGCAGTCAGCGACTACCAGCTCGACGGCAAAACCTTCGAGATCAACCGCGGGATTCTCGACGCCACCATCGAGGCGCATGGCAAATCCTACCGCTTTCTCGGCGCGCATTTTAAATCCAAGCGCGAGACCGAGCAAGGCGACCAACAAGCGATGCGCACCCATGAGGCCCGCCTCCTGCGCCGCCACCTCGACACGATTCTCAGCCAGGATCCGGATGCGCGGGTCGTCGTTTATGGCGATTTCAACGACACCCGCTCGACCCCGGCGATCAAGGCGTTGACCGGGCGCTACAACGATCCGAGCTACCTCACCGCCATTCCGGCAAAAGATTCGCGCGGCCATGCCTGGACCCATCACTGGGCAATCAACGACATCTACTCGCGCATCGACTTCACCATGGTCACCCGCGGTATGAAGCCCGACGTGGATTTCCAAGCGGCTAAAATCATCGACGACGAGGATTGGAGCGAAGCCTCCGATCATCGCCCGATTCTAGCGATTTTCAGATGAGTGATGAATCCCGTAGATTGGGAAGAAGCCCAAGTTTTTGGGGATTCCATCCGACGAAGTAAGGCTCTGATGTTGGAAAGTCCCGTCTCCCGATGAATTTCATCCTCCGCCTCCTCCTGCTGGCCCTTCTCATCTTTCCTCTCGCCGCCCGTGGCACCGTGGTCACTACGGTCATCGACGAGGACAATGGCTCGCTCGGCGGCGGCCATGGCGTTTCCCTCCGCGAGGCCGTGAATTTATTCCCCGGCTGAGGCCTCCATCACCTTTGCTGCCGCACTCTCCGGCCAGACCATCCGCCTCACTTTTGGCGAAATCACCATTGCCAACTCCATCACCATCGACGGCAGCTTGGACCCTGCCGTCCCCGGCGTCACATTTTTCCGCACCGCCACCCGTGTCACCGTCGCCGACACGAATCCACCACCAGGCGGCGGCTTCTATCGCTTCGAGGCCATGTGGGAGCCTTGATGCCAATTTTAGTCAGCGATAGATCCCGGCCTCAGCAGTCGGTTCAATGGCAGACTTTTCGCCAGTTCGGAAAATCCGCGGAGTTGGCACTGGAAAAGCTTTGGGTTTGCGGAATGGTCGCCCTCAACAACCGCTTCGCCGCTCACCATTCGATTCGTCTGGGCTTCGTGCCGCTCTGCGATTGTGCGCCGCTCGCGGTGGCCAAGGAGAGCGGGATTTTCGAGCGCTACGGGCTGAAGGTGGAACTTTCCCGCGAGCTGGGCTGGTCGAGCGTCCGCGATAAAATGATTTTCGGCCATCTCGATGCGGCGCAATCGATCGCCGGCATCGCCTTGGCTTTGGGCCTGGGTTTTAACGAGATGCGTTGTGAGGTGGCGGTGCCGCTGATCCTCAGCCTGCACGGCAATGCGATCACCATCTCCACCGCAATCGGCCCCGAAAAAATCGGTCGTGGCGAGAAGCTCGGTGCGTTCCTCGGCCATCAGTGGAAAAAAGACCGGCCGTTCACCCTCGCGGTGACCCATCGGTATTCCTCGCATTTTTCGCTGCTTCAAACCTGGCTCAAGCGCCACGGCATCACCTCCACCGAGGAGGTGGAGATCATTTTCCTGCCCCCGCCGCTGATGCCGCGCCACTTGAAGGCCGGCCACATCGATGGTTACTGCGTCGGCGAGCCATGGAACTCGGAAGCAATCCTGGCCGGCACCGGATGGTGTCCGGTGACCTCCGCGGAGATTTCCCACGGCCATCCGGAAAAGGTGCTGCTGCTATCCGGGAATTTCCTGCGCGAGCGAAAGGAGGAGGCCATCGCCCTGTCCGCCGCGTTGTTGGAGTCCTGCCAGCTTTGCCAAAGCCCCGGATTCCGCGATGAAATGGTGCCGATCCTTGCCCACAGAAACTACACCGGAGTTTCCCAAGAGGTGCTGCGCAACAGCCTCGGCCCGGTTTTCAACTCCGGCATCGATCACTCGAACGCCTCCGCCTTTCACGTCTTCCACGGCGATTCGCTCAACCGCCCGTCCATCGACAAAGCCTCGTGGGCGCTCGCCGGCATGAGAAATTCCGGCATCATCCCGGATGGTACCTGCGGGTCGCTTTCCCGCATCTATCGCGAAGATCTCTATCACGCCGCCGAACTGTGTGCCCACGATGCGCTCGCTCCGGCGTTGGCTTGATCCGTTCCATCGGAGCATTCGAGTTGCCAAATGAGCCGCCAGCGCTAGAAATCCGCGCGACATGCAGCACCTGCCGGCCTCGTTTTTCCTTCAAATGGTCGCCATCCTACTCACCTGCCGGGTGGTCGGCTGGCTGGGGCGCAAGGTCGGCCAACCGCAAGTCGTCGGCGAAATGATCGCCGGCGTGCTGCTCGGGCCCTCGCTGTTCGGATACCTCAGCCCGGAGATCAGCGCGAAACTCTTCACCCAGGAAACCCGCGGGATGCTCTTCATCGGCTCGCAGTTAGGCGTCGGGCTTTACATGTTTCTCGTCGGCATGGAATTCAGCACCGAGTTGTTTCGCAGCCGCGCACGCAGCGCCGCCAGCGTTTCGATCGCCGGAATGGTGGTGCCTTTCATCCTCGGCGCGCTGCTGGCCCCGTGGTTGATCAAGATCCCCGGGCTGTTTTCGGCGAGCACCAAGGTTTACGAAGCCGGGATGTTTCTGGGCGCGGCGATCGCGATCACGGCCTTTCCGATGCTCGCCCGAATCATCTACGAACGCGGGCTTTCCGGCACGGCGCTCGGCACGCTCGCTCTAGCAGCCGGTGCCATTGACGACGCGGCGGCGTGGTGCGTGCTGGCGGTGGTGCTCGCCAGCTTCAGCGGCGACCCGAAAATGGCGATCCTCGCCATCGTCGGTGGGACCCTTTTTGCCATTTTCACGCTCACCCTCGGCAAGCGCGGCCTCGCCCATCTCGGAAAAATCGCCGAACGTGAAGGCAAGGTGAACCCGACCTTGATGGCGGTGGTGCTGGCCTTGTTTTG
>JBIPND010000501.1:0-3427 GCA_044374015.1 Luteolibacter sp.
AGGAAGAGGCACGGGCTGCCATCGATGAGGTGTTGACGATCCTCCACCAGGGAGAATGACCACGGCCAACACTTCACGCAAGAGGCTCGAACAGATCTGGCGCAGTGCGTGGCGGCCACCGGATCGTCGTCCTCCTTGGGCATGGTGTGAGGAACACATCACCTCGATCCCTTACTCGCCAATTCCCGGCAGGTTCCGCTCTGCCAATTCACCGTGGATGCGCGAGCCGATGGAGGCTCTCGTCGATCCGAAGATTCGCATCGTAAGCATCATCGCCGCGATCCAAAGCGGCAAAACCAGCGTCGGTGAACTCGGCCTCGCTCACATCATCGCCAACCATCCCGGCCCCACTCTCTGGCTCGACCAGACCGATGATGACGCGAAGGACCAAAGCGAAAGCCGCCTGCAAAAGCTCTTCGACGAATGCGATCCGGTGAAGGCGCTCTATCCAGCCAACCGGCACAAGCGAAGACTCGCCACCATCCACTTCGCCAATGGCATGACTCTGTGGGTGCTCGGGGCGCATAACAAAACCAACCTCCAGCGGCGTTCGATCCGCTGGCTCATCGGGGACGAGACCTGGAGATGGCCCACGGGTCACATGGCGGAGGCCGAAGCCCGTGTCACCGCATTCGGCTGGTTAGGCAAGTGCCTGTTCATGTCGCAGGGCGGCGAGGAGGACGACGACACCCACCGCAAGTTCGAGACCACCAACATGCGTGAGTGGACGTTCTGCTGTCCGCATTGCCACCAGCGCCAGCCATTCAAGTGGGAGCAAGTGGAATGGGGCAAGGACGCCCGCGACGAATCCGGCGAGTGGGATTTCCAGAAGGTGCGGGACACCACCACGATGAACTGCGTCTCGTGCAACCACTACTTCGAGGACAGCGACCGGACGCGCCGTGAACTCAACCTCACCGGCTGCTACGTCACCACCAATCCGAACGCCCCGAAGGAGAATGCCGGATTCCATTGGAACGCCCTCTGCGCCATGAGCTGGGGACGCTTGGCCGAACTGTATCTCCGCGCAAAAGCAGCCGCCCGCAAAGGGGACGTGAGCCTGATCCAGCAGTTCTACCAAAAGCGGTTGGCGCTCGCATGGCGCGAGTATCTGGAGGACTACAAACTCGACATCGTTCCGGGCGGCTACTTGAAAGGCGAAACCTGGGACGGCGAGGCGGGCGTGGATGCTCAAGGTCGATTGGTGCCGGCTGGCCAGCCCTGTGCCTGCCCGCTGCGGATCCTCACGGTGGATTGCCAGATGGACCACCTGTGGCTGGTCGTGCGGGCATGGGCCGAGGACGGATCCAGCCGGTTGATCTGGGATGAGCGGGTGCTCACCTTCACCGATGTGGAGTCGGTTCAGGAACGGTTTGGCATCCACCCGAACCTCGTGCTCATCGACGCCGGTTACGCCACCTATGACGTCTATCGTGAATGCGCGGGTCACGGATGGACGGCCCTGATGGGCGACAAGCGAGCCACCTTCACGCACAAGGTGAAGGGCCGGAAGTCCATCGAGCGATTCTATTCGCCGCGCCGCAAGGTGGTCCTTGGTCGTGGCCAATCCTGCTCGGTCTTCTACTGGTCCAACCTCAACATCAAGGACACCCTCGCCCGCCTCCGCCGGAATCAAAACCCGGATGACGGCCCGGTCTGGGAGGTGCCCGACGACATCGACGAAGAATATCTCGCCCAGATGGAAAGCGAGCACCGGGTCAGGAAAGGCGGCAAGTGGATGTGGGAGCGCATCGGATCCCGACCGAATCACCTGTTCGATAACGAGGCCATGCAGGTCGCCGCAGCAACCATGCTCAAGATCGTCGGACGGGAATCGGTGGGAGAGCCTGTCGTTGACACTCCGGACGAGGCATCATGAGCGTCTTCTCCGACTGGTTCGAATCCCAGAAATTCCGTCACTTCGATGCCAGCGAGTTCGAATCCTACTTCGCGGCGCAGCGGAGAGGCGTAACCAACAGCCCGCCACCCCAACGGCTCTGGAAGAACATCGTGCCGACGCTCCGGATCGTCGATGATTTGCGCGAGTCGTTTGGCAAACCATGCCGGATCCTCAGCTCGTATCGCTCGGCCGTCTACAACAAGACGGTGGGTGGTGTCCCTCTCAGCCAGCACAGAAACTTCACCGCCCTCGATATTTCCTTCAACGGAGTGAGTCCGAAAAAAGTCTATGACCGGCTGTTGGAATGGAGGAAGGCGGGCAGGTTTGTGGGCGGCGTCGGCATCTATCCATCGGCCGGCTTCGTCCACATCGACACCCGGGCACGCAATTCCACTTGGAAAGGAAAATAAACCATGGCCCACGGACTTTCTAGTAGCCGATCCGAATATTTGGACCGTTCAAACCATCAGGCATGATGGTAGCCTCGTGAAATCCAGTATTACCGTTCTTTTTATAGGTCGCCTTGAAGGATTGATCATAAAATTGATTTTCCTCCTCTGTGAGTTCATCGAGGCGATCCATCATGGCCGGGGCTCGTGAATCATCAAAGACGTAAAGAAAGGTATTTTGCTGATTTAAAGTCATTTTTCGAATATCATCGATCACCGACTCAAGGGCTTTTTGGGTAGCGAACTCCTTTGCAACGACAACCCGCAATGAATCGCCTCCATTCGGGATTTTTTTATTCTGAACAATTCGATACCGCTCCTCCTTTGATATAGGATTAGGGTCAGCCAGAGGTCCTTTGATTTTGGGTGGGCTTGGCTCCACCGATGGCGGGAGAAGTGCTTTCTGGACTTCCTCGGGAAGATCCTTCGCTACTACTCTGGTCACCCCGCTGTCATGGACAACCCGCACAATCCCATCACGTTCTAACGTGAGAGTCACTTTCTCGTAGGTTTTCTCGCCGACTTGCAAAGAATCAAGGTTGAAGTTTTGAGCAGCGTGTAGGGAAGCCGACAAACAGATCGCTGTGAGAATTAGACGCATAAGGTGAATATCTTGATCCAATCAGCAGATTCGACAAGCATTTTCCCCCGACAGCATTTTCCACCGAGGGGAGTGGTCGTTGACACCCGCCCTCCGTCATGGCTCGCGGTTTATTCACGGTTGGTTTCACGGTTTCCGAAGTTCTAGCAATCCAAGCGCGAGCGAAGGAATTCCTGCTCGAAGGCAAGACGATCATGAACTGGAACGACGCCGACACCTCGGTGGCCAAGCAGTTCACCATGCCGATCGATCAGGTGCTTGAGGAATGCGCCCACGCGCTGCGGATCCTCGACCCTGCCACTTACGGCAAAGCCCGCACCGTCGCCGCTTCCTTCATCTCCGGCCACCTCTCGAAATGAATCCGCTCAAATCCTTCGCCCTCAAATGGCTGCCGCCGGTTCTCGTCCCCAAGGCATGGGGATCACCCTTCGAGTCTGCCAACTGGTCGTCTCGCCGTGGATTGGTTCCGGGGTTTGC
>JBIPND010000502.1:0-3421 GCA_044374015.1 Luteolibacter sp.
GATGGGCTCACCAAAAGGGAGCAGATTTGCAAGGGAAAATCGGTCCACTCGCCCTTTGCTTATCCGCGTTCCTCCGTGTGATCCGTGGTTTCAACTGCATTGTTCCGACTAAGGGACCGTATTAAAAAACAGTGCGTTCGCGCCAGAATAGCCGTTTATGTCCTTTTCGTTGCTCTGCCCGACGACCGTCTGGCTAAAGAAGTTGTCTTTGCCGTGGGCATTGCCGGAGAGGATCCCGTCCAGCCAGTTTTCGCGGCAGACATTGTTATAGAAGAAATTGCCGTTTGCGGTCTTGTTCGATGCACGCCCGCCCACACTGACTCCGCGGCGGTTGGCGTTGCACTCGTTGGCCGAGACGACGTTGGGCCCGGTGTTCTTTTCAACCTCCTCGTTCCAGACATGAACACCTGCGCCCAGGTTTGCGTTGAGAGTGTTGCCGAACGCGATGTTGTCGCGGACGCCCTCCTCAATGAACACGCCGTGGCGGCGGTTGCCCGTGCACGTGTTGAAAAGCGCGGTTCCTTCGATGGAATACGCATCGAGGTCGATGCCATCCATCTGGTTGGCCACGCAATTGTTGGCAATGGAATGGACGCGCGTGCAGACGTGTGCCCAGATGCCACGTCCGCCGTTGGCATAAACATTGCAGCGGTAGATGAAGATGGGGTCCTTCGTGCGGGACTTCGTATTGATACCCTCCCGTGCCCCGGAGGCCAGGCTGACACCCTCGATGACGGCGACGCTGCCGGTTTTGGCGTTGATCGGGAAGAAAGCCTGGCGGGCTCCGTCGAGCGTTCCGCCCGAGACGGACGAATAGCCGGTCTTGGGCAGGAGGATGATCTGCGAGTGTTCGGCGCTTCGGTCCCAAGTGGGTTCGAGCGGGCCTCCCAGCTCTGCGAGGATGCGTCCATCGAGAATGAGGCATGTGTTCGGCGGCAACGCCAGCCCTGCGGGGTTGCGGGAAACGAATTCACCCTGAAGTTTCAGCACGAGCACGTCGTTGGGATGTTCGATCCGCGCTTGGTTCAAGGCTTCCTGCGCCACCATCACATCGACTGCGGGAATGCCTGGCTCCCTGCCTTCTCCCCGCTGTAGTTTGCCGCCCGTGATGACCGGCAGATCGAAGCGTCCCATGCCTGCGACGATCACCGGATCCTGGTGCGGGTGGCCGAAGGTTGGGGGATTGAACAGTCTCAAACCGGGCGCGGAGGGATCGATGGAAAGTTTGGCATTTCCAATGACGAAGATGTCCTTGGCACCCGCATCGAGATTCGCCTTGCCGGGCAGATCGTTGCGAAAAATCTGCTGGTTCGAACCGGCGATGGCCAACTGGTGCGCCGCGCCTGTGCCGATGTTTTCCGTCACAAGGTTCCCTTCGCCTTCCGCGGTGAGTTCGAGCGCAGCCTGATCGGCAATCCTGTTCCGCGCAATGACGCCGCGATCGGAGGCACTGCGGATGGCGGCTTTGTTGCCGGAGAAGGTGTTTCCCGCAACGACGCTGGCACGTGATTCGATGATGAGCGCGGTGCCCGCGTTGTGCTCGAAGACGTTGTCCAGACATTGGAACGCTCCGGTATTGGCGACTTTCAGGCCATCTGCGTTGTTCTCGAAGTGGCAGCGCGTCACGCTGGCCGCCTGGTTGTAGCTGGCGGCATCGCGGCCGCTGTAATCGATGCCGAACGCACCGCAGTTTTTCACGGCGAGCCGGTCGAGGTTGATGCGCGCTCCGCCCTTCACGCTGATGCCGGTCAAGGTTTTCCCGCGACCGTCGATGAAACCCATGCCCGGGCCGTCGGAGAGGATGGCAACCGACTCCGCCTCTTTGATTTCGATCAGACTCGGCGCCGTGCAGTTTTCGGCGGCAAAGATTTCTCCGCCTTCCGAGAATTGCAGGCACATGCGCGAACCGAGGCGCAGAGGCGTGTCCATTACTTGCACCGGCCCGCGGGTCTCGAAGATGATTACAGCGTCCGGGCTTTTAGCGCGCGCCGCGTCGATTGCCGCCTGGGCTTCCCCAACCACGATGGCTCCGCGCAGCACTACCCGCACAACCGTCTCTTCTGCGCTCACGATGAAGGGAGCATCGGGCTCGCTGAAGAAATGCTGCGCCGCGCCCGCATGGGAGATGAGGGTGAAAGCGAAGGCCCCTAGGCAAAGGATGTTGATAGACGTTCTATTCACAGGACATTCAGCGGGCCACCTCTACGGAAAATTCCTGCCAGGCAGTGTTTTCCAGCAGGGAGGTAACAGGTAAGGGTTCCCAGGCAATCGAGCGGAAGGTGCCAAGGTTGGGACACGGAGGGAGGCGGCGGTGAATGAATCGCTGGGCAGGGAGGCGGTGTCCCGAGCCGCCGAAATCGAAGGTGTTTCCGGGGGCATGACATTTTCGATCAGCCAGCGCGCGTTCTCGGTGGTGGAGTTGGTGACCCATTCCGGAAGCCGGTTTTCATACGGCTGATACACATGATGCAATATGTAATGCATCTTGTCCCAAGACTTGTCGAAGCCGAGCTTCGCCATCTCCGCGAAGATCGCCTGATACATCGTTTTATAGGCGGTATCCTTGTTGACCGTGTGCCCGGAGGTGATGCCGAACTCCAGGCCGTTGTCCCGGCACCATACGGCGGCATGCGCCGCATCGATAGGCTCGTTGCTCTGAATATAATCGTGACCGTTGACCTCGAGGAACATCCCGTCGAAATTCTCTTTGATAAAAGCCAGGGTTGCAGCATCGCAGCCGACGGGCGTGTCGGCATAAGGCGGGATTCCCAGCGTCGTGCCGGTCCGGAACTGATAGGGCATGCAAAAGATCTTGTAAGAAGAATGATTGAGCTCTCCCCGATTGTGGGCCAGAAGGATTCTTTCCCGGAGCAGACTGATTTCCTCGAGGGAGGAAATGCGCGGATCGCTCCATGGGCCGCCCGGCAGATTGGCAAGGATCTCGTGGTAGAGGATGATGTAGTCGTAAACGTAGCCCAGCGACTCCATGCGCCGGATGCCGTTGATGATTCCGTCCAACTGGTTCACCAGTGGCTGGTTGACATCATAGGGAATGATGGCCTCGTCTTCAATACGCCGGGTGTTCCAGACTCTCCGCATGTCGATCAATTGCTGGTCCGAAGAAAGAGTGAGCGTCAGTTGCAGGGTGCCGATGTTAACCTTGTTCACCGGAAAATCCGCCGGATTCTCGACGAACATAGCCACCTCGTTGGGGATGGTGGGCAGTTGATTGGAAGGATCATCGCCGTTGTAGGCGCGCATGACGACATTCGGGCCGCCGCGGATTGGAACGATCGCAAAATGGGCCTCGGTGGTGATGGACGTGAGATCCGCCACGAGCGCGCCCGAGGCGTTGACACGCACATACTTTCCGTTGTCCGCCTGGATGGCGTAGTAATGGTTGCCCTGGTCGATCAACGCG
>JBIPND010000503.1:0-3418 GCA_044374015.1 Luteolibacter sp.
AGAAATTCCGTGTATCGGATGCTACACCCCATTTTCATGAATTTACTCAGGTCACAGCGCAAACCATGCCGAACACTTCTGGTTTGGTTGCTATTTCGAGCGCGGGATGAATGGATTTTTGCGGGCGGGGCCTCGCCGCATGACTCTGTCAAAGAGAGAACATTATCTGTTTTTTGAAGTTTGTTATTGAACTTTTGCGTCAATTTTATGGACTTTTGCGGCAATTTTCATTTCTCATGAGCTTGAGAGATTGTCTGAAAACCACTTGAAGGAGAGAGCTGGGAACGGGGCATTGATTTGCCGGTGCAACATGCTCGCGCACCAGTGGCGGCCCGAGTTACTGTTTTGCAGTCTCAGGCGTGCGTTCCATCCATGGAGGAAAATCCGTGAACATGCGCACGGTGGGTTGCTTGAACTGGGTATCGACCAAGGTCAGTACAATTTCGCGACTGCGGTCGGTGGCTTTCCAGCTGACGGATTGGCCTTTGATCCATTCCCCGGTGGCGCTGAGAAACTCGACCACGACGGGATACATGTTGTAGTCATTGACCCGCTTCGAGTGGGGGAACTGAGCGAATCTGCCGGGCGGATCTCGGGAGTGGTCGCACCGGCCAGAACGAAGCGCACCGGCCCCGGTGCCAGATTGATCGCGCGGATGTTGCCCATGCCGAAGGTGCGGGTGTCATCATCGAAGCTTCGCAGTTGATAAGCCGGCTTTCCTTCGCCGTGCTCACCCGGCAGGAAGACAAACAATTGGCGATCGGACTTCCCGATGGGTGTCTTGCCCACCAACTCATGCGTTGGCTTTGCCATCCGGGCCTACTTTCTCGATGTAAAACGCCGCCTCGTTGGTATTAAAAACACCCTGCACCACCGGCGAGACATCGGTGTAGAGCGGGATGTCCGCGCTTTTCCCGCCACCAGTGACTGGAATGACAACATTTTCGATGCCGCCCACCCGCTCAAGGCACAAGGTGCGGAATGCAATTTTGCGTTCCTCCTGGGCCAGGGAAACGGCAGCCAACACGGCGATGACTGAGGAAAGGTATAGAAAGTGTTTCACGGGAGCAAGGGCTTGGGGATGGTTCAACGATTTCAGATTTCGGCAGGATTCAGCCAGCGGAACGAGACGATCTTGAACTGCCGACCAAAAAGCACATTGGTCGGCAACGCCGGTTTGGCATCTGCGGTGTCGTAGGCAGTATAAAACAATTCCCAGCGATTGTTAGCGTCAATGACCGGCGTTTCCCGCAACTCCTGTGTCTCGAAGCGAACAGCACAATTCAATGGCTGATTGGTCGTGCTCTCGGCACAAAGGGGCAAGGCCAGCAAGGCCAAGAAATTGAGCGGGCCCCGGAAAACCCATTAACCGGAGCCCGCCTTGGATTGCCTCCGTTTAGAGGCAAAGTGTAAAACCGGTAGGGCGTGACCGCCGGGCGCGCCCACTTTTCCCCAACGGGGTGAAATGTGAATGAAGAGGTCAGAGGTTGGGGATCTTGATGGCGGACAGGAAACGACGGTTCACTCGGCTTTTTCCCGAAAATCCGGAAAGCCAAGGATGCGTGGGATGAGTGAGTCCGCGGGCTTGAGGATGAAAAAGACGCTGCGGCTGCGGGGATCGTGGGACCAATTCGTTTCGCACAACGGTTCGGGGCGCTGTTTGCCGGGCGGCAGGAAGTGGATGTTCACGTGATAGTCTTCCAGTCCGTTGGCGGGTGGATCCAGGATCAATCGGGAGTTCGGCTCGACGAGGAGTTTGCGCGAGCCGACGATGCCGCCGACTTTGCTGTCGGTGAGGTTATACCAAAGCATCTGGCCGCGTTTGAAATTCGCGGCGTCGGCGTTGATAACCTGCATTTTGACGGGGGCGATCTTGTTGGAGGGGTCGCTGGAAACGATCAGATAGAAATCGGTGATGGTTTCCGCGAGGACGGCCTTGGGCGCATCGGCCGGGATGGCGGGCGATGAACCGGCGGCTGCGGGCGGAGGCGGCGAGGGCAGCATGGCGAGGGTGAGGGTGCCGGAGCGGATCTGATAGGTCGGCGAGAAGCCCATGCGGGTGAGCTCGACTTCCTGGGAGTCGGTGCCATCGTAGAGGTGGAGTTTTTGGGGAGCGTTGTCCGGCCCGTTGAGGAAGAGGATGCGGCAGGAACGCGCGGATTTCTCTGCGGCGTGGGCGGCGAGGGAAATGAGGAGGAAGATGAACAACAGAAAGCGCATGGAAATGGAGATTTGAGATTTGGAATTTGGAATCTCAGATTTCCGCGTCGGTGAGCCAGCGGAAGGAGACGACTTGGTAGCGGCGGCCGAAGGTGAGGTTGGTGGCGGCTTTGGGAAGGGTGGTGATTTCCGGGGCATCCGAAGGATCGACGTAGTCGCGGGTGCGGCGCACGGTGGCCTCGCAGGTGGCGCGGGCGGTGATTTTTCCTGAGGCATCGCGGGCATCGCCGTAGGCGCGGATGGTGAAGGTGTCGTCGCGGGCGGAAAGAATCGGGGCGATGGGGCGGAGGACATCGGCCTGGCGGGTCCAACCGGGGAGACCATAGGCGTTGTAGCCGTCTGCGGCAGCGGGGAAACTGTAACCCGCGCTCGCGACGGCGGGCGGGGTTCCGGTCGAAGGTTTGGAGCCGCTTTGAAGGACGGAGAATGGGTTGATGGAAGTGTCTTTTTCCAATGCGTTCAAGGCGGATTGGATGGTTCCAGCGAGGGCCCTCTTTTCGGGATCAGTCGCGGAGGTGAGCTGGCGGTTGACGAACTCGGCGAGCGAGAGGAAGGGGCCGCGCTTCCGGATTTGTTTGACGATCTCCTTGGCGAAGCCGTCGAGCGTCTTTTCGTCGAGCTTGCGGTAACCAGCAAATTCCGCACTGCTGGAAAAAGCACCGGACGAGCCGATGGACTTGGCTTCGACATCGCCGGCGACGGCGAAGCGCGAGAAGGCGTAATCTTCCTTGCCGGAGAGAGCATTACCTGTGCCGGTGACATAGGGGTTCTTGCGGTCGCGGGCGTGTCCTAACAGAGCACGCCAGGCGGTGACCGAGGTGGAGTTGACGTTGAACATGCCTTCGACTTCGATGCGGGAGGCGATGGATTTCCACGAGTCCGGCTGGTTGGCGTATTGGGTGAAAAGTCCGTCGGCACCAGCGGTGGTTGTGGCAACGGCGGTGTCTGCAGTGATCGGGAGATAGAACCGGTTAGGAAGCGAATCCTTGCCGGAGACAAAGTCAGTAAAGGTTTTTTTGAGGGTTTCGGAACCGCCGGGAGCTCCGAGGTTGGCCGTTTTCGGGGCGATGGAGGAGACGAACCAATCATCGAACAAAATATGGTTGGCGCAGTAGAAATCATCGTGCTGTAGATCTTGGCCACCTTTGGAGGAGTTTCCTGAAATATAGACAGCATTGGAGGGAAGGATAGGAGAAGC
>JBIPND010000504.1:0-3412 GCA_044374015.1 Luteolibacter sp.
TGGCGTTAGGCACGGCGACGGCGACCCTGCCATTAGAAACATCCACGCTGGTGACGTCATTGCTGTTAAGGCCGATTTCCGGAGTGGTGAACTCGATGAAGTTGAGAAGCTTCGGGCTGATAGGATTGCTCGCGTCGATGACCTGCAGGCCGAACGAAGAGGTCACGAACATGCGCTTGCTGGCCGGATCATAAGCGGAGATTTCCGAACCGAAGAGCGGGATGGATGAAATTTTCCGCATGCGGAGCGCACCCTCGGGAACCACGGTGGTGTCTGGAGAGATGACCGCAGGGGCGGGAGGAATCACGTCGATCGGGAACAGTCCGTTGGTGCCTGGAGAGCCGATGCTCGAAATGCTGCCCGCCTGGGACCGGGCTTCGAGGCTATTGAGAGGTGCGGAGATATAGGTGGGGCTGGCGGTGGAAACTCCATCCCACAAGGCCGAGACACCGGCACCGAGGCTGGCACCGGCGGAGATGCCGGCATGGCCACCTAACGGAGCGGCGCCGCCGGGGCGGGCGAAGGGCTGCACGGTGATCGAGTTCGCGGTGAATGCGGCGGTCTTGTAGTTGAAGGAAGTGACTATATTGTTAGATATATCAAACAGGATAATGGCGTCGTTGCCGCCCAGGCCGATCGTTTTACTGTTGTTATAAATGGCGACATCCTCTCCCAGACCCCATGCGCTTTTGAAGGCGGCGAGATTGGCCGGTGCGACATCCGCCGTGACGACGAGCACGCCGCCGGCGGGGATGGATACGCTGCCGAAAGTTACGCCTGCGGTGGGACTGAGGGAGTCATCGTCCCATTTCCAGCCGGTTAGATCCACGGCGGTGGCTCCGGTGTTGTGGAGTTCGAAGAAGTCGCCTCCGTTGGAGTTCGAGTTGACCTCGGTGATGATGATATCTGCGGGGGCGGAGCAGACCGCGAGCGAGGCGGCCAGGAACATGGGGAAGTGATGTCGTTTCATAAGTGCCGGTGTTTGGTAGGCTTCGGCAAACTAGGAATCCGTCACAGCGGGCCAATGGTTATTCGGTTACGAAAAAATCACCCGCGTGACGATCATGTCACGATGGATACTTGGCACGCCGCGACAGGCGTGGCTTTCCGCAAAAAAAGTTCCTCCGGCACCCGGCTTCTGGCGCTTGAATCGAGACGAAGAACCGGCATTTCCCGTTGCACGGCGTCCAGATGGCTGCTATCCTAAGGCTGATGAGTTTCCTTTTCCGCCTTGCTGCCATGTCCTGTTTCGGTGTGGCGCTTGCGGGGGCGCAGGTGGAGCCGGGGAATTTGGTTTACTCCGGAAACTATGAAAACGGGGCCTTCGAGAGCCTGACGTTCGTGAACTCGGTGGTCGGCTGGGATTTGTTTTTCAACTCGGGATTCCGCGGCGGCAGTACGGTGATCGGAAACATCGAGGCGGGTTTGGTTTGGGATGGGCACGAGGCGTTCGTGCGCGCGCCGGGCGCGGCGACGGGTGTGAGCTCCTTTGACAACACGGCGTCCGGCTCGCTTGATGAGGTGGATTTCCACGCGACGATGGTGGGCCACATTCTTGCGGGCAGCGGCTATATCCCGGACGACGGCGGTGGTTATACTTATGCCGGCCTGGGCATGGCACCCGAGGCCGCGCTGGTTTCGGGGGCGATCGCGGTGGGGTTTTCCGAGACGGATGTCGGGGCGTTCTCGACGACCGAGGAGTCGGTGGTGACCGTCTATCGCGCGATGTTCCAAGGCGTGGGCGTGGCGCGGGCGGATGTGATCAACAGCAGTTGGGGTGGCGGCGATCCTTCGGCGACGGGGGTGGAGTCGCTGGCGATCGACGGGCTGGCGCGGCAAAATGCATCCGTGGCGCTGGTGGTCTCGGCGGGCAATGGCGGAACTACCGCGGTGAGCGCGCCGGCGTCCGGATTCAATAACATCGCGGTGGGCTCGCTGGGCGGCGCGTCGTTTTTGGAGCCATCGGAATTTTCATCGCGGGGGCTGGCGGATTTTCACAACCCGGTGACCGGCGTGACCTTGACGGGCGTGCGCTCGGCGGTGGACATCGCCGCGCCGGGCGAGCGGATGTTTCTCGCGGCTTATCTGGGCGACAGCGGATCGATCGGTGCCGCGCTGCCGGAGTTTGTTCAGGAACCTTCTCCGGACGACCAGTATTTCCTCAACATGGACGGCACGAGTTTCTCCTCGCCCATCGTGGCGGGTGGGATTTCGCTGCTCAAGGACGCGGGAAACACGTTGCTCGCCGGAAACGCGAACGCCTCGGACACCCGCGTGATCAAGTCGGTGCTGATGGGCGCCTCACGGAAAACCATCGGCTGGGACAACGGCCAGAATGCGATGAACGTGACGACCCAGGCGCTCGACGCCACCACCGGTGCCGGGTCGATGGATTTGGTGGCGGCGGCGGATGTCTATTATTTTGGCACGACCGATGTGGCGGGCGACGGCGGCGGGCCGATCGCGGACTTCGGCTGGGACTCGGCGACGATCGATCTGGGGGCCGCATTTGACTATGCTTTTGCCAACGAGTTCACGCAGGAGATGACACTAACAGTGGCGCTGAACTGGTTCTCGGTGCGCGAGTTCGATGATCTCACGCAGACCGGCAGCGATGTCGCGTTTTCAAATCTGGACTTGCAGGTGTGGTCGCTGGACAGCGGCGGACAGTTTCTAGCAAAAGTGGGCGAGTCGATGAGCACTTATGATAACACCGAATTCCTGCGCATCGATTCGCTCGCTGCCGGAAGTTATGGTTTGCGGGTGGTTTTCGGAAGCATGGTTTTCGATACGACGGATGCCGTGAGTGCGGAAAAATACGGCCTCGCGTGGCAAATGGTCGCGGTGCCGGAACCGGAGGTTTTTGGGTTGTTAGGATTCGCCGGGTTGTTGATGTTGTGGCGGCGCCGGTGTGATTAGCCTGAATACAGAAATTAGAACCACGGAATATGGGCTGACAATGACGGGGCGAATTTTGCCGCAGGGAACGCCTGTAGCGACGTGTCTATGACCGTCGTGCGGATGGGAACGCGCGGAGGCCAAAATTGGCCAGGCATTGGCAGCGGCGCTCATAGAGACGCCGCTACAAGCGTTCTCATCCGCCCGAAAACTCGGAAGTTAGTAGGGAGCGGTGAAACGGCGGGGCATGGCGGTTGGAAACCGCCCCCACGGTTAGAGGAGAAACTTGGATGCCTGCTCCACATCCTTGTCGCCGCGGCCTGATAGGTTGGCGATCAGGATGCAATCCTTCGGCAGGCTGCCAGCGAATTTGGAGATGTAGGCCATCGCGTGGGCGCTTTCGAGCGCGGGGATGATCCCTTCGCTGTGGGCGAGTTCCTTGAAAGCGGCGAGTGCTTCGGCATCGGTGGCGTAGGTGTATTCGACACGGCCGATATCCTGGAGATAGGCATGT
>JBIPND010000506.1:0-3410 GCA_044374015.1 Luteolibacter sp.
GGGACCAGATTGGCTCGATGTCATTCCACAAACCGTCGGTGAGCTGGACCGGTTCGCCTCCTGCGGCGGGGATGGTATAGAGATGATAGTAATGGCTGCCGGCGCGACGCCAACTGAAGAGGATTGTGCGAGCGTCCCAGGAGACGCATGGATCGCGCAGGGCTCCGCCTCCGGAATCGTCAATGAGCACCTGTTCACTCGCGGTGGCTGCGTCCCAAATGACCAGCTTGCCGCCGGACTTGCTGTAATTGTATGAGCCGTCCGGGCCATAGTAACCGATGCTTTCGTAGAAATGTCCACGTCCGTGATGGGTGCGGGTGGCATAGACGATTTTACCGGCACCGTGTCCGCAAAGGGCGAAGCGCAGGGCAATGGCGGCGTCTTTTTGAACCATTGCTGCGTGGTCCCTGGCAGCGTTTGCATCCGCAGGTTTGTGATTGATGATGGACTGAAACAACGCGGTGCGGAGTTCGGCAGTGCGGAGTTTCAGGGTGAGAAGGCGTTCGCGCACGCCGCTTTGCTGGATTTTACTTAACAGTGGATGGATTGGACCAAGTTCACGGTCGAGTTGTTGCAAGCGGTCCAAAGGGAAGTCGGCATCGGCCGCCTTGAGGGTGGCGGCTACGAAATTCCAAGAACCATGCATGTCGATGAAATCGAGCCGCTGATGTTCGTCGGAGGACGGGTTGTTATTGCTATTGGGGGCATCTGGCAGCAAACGGCGGAGTTGTTGTTGGAGGGTCGCAAGAACTTCGCTTTCGACTTCGGATCCGGCGTTTTTTGAAAACAGCAGCAATGGAGTTTTCTTTCCGGCCTCACGATGTGCTTGGTCGAGGACTTGGGTGAATTCAGGGAGTTCCGCGCGGATCTTGGAGTAGGCGCTCTGCAACTCTACAGGGTTGGTTGCCTCGCAGCGCAGCGAGTTGATTCGCTCGGAAAAATCTCCGGCAATCAGACAGTTGATGCCGCTGATTCCCAACATGAGTCCGGCCAGAGTTTTCATAGGCTGAGCAGGTAGTTGGCAAGATCGTCCAACTCGCGTGTTGAGAGTTCCGCATCGGCGTGATCCATCTGGGCATCCACAGTGGCGAACACCTCGCGCAGTGTTGCGGCGGATCCATCGTGAAGGTAGGGGCCGGTCCGCCATAATTCCGTGAGCGGTGGAGTGTCGTAAGGTTGCTGTCCGTCCTCAGTGCTGCCTGTCCCGACGTCATGTTTTTTCTGATCGGTCCGGAGTGGTCCGGAATGACAACTCGCGCAATCAAGCCGACGGAACAACTGCTCGCCACGGGTGGCTGACTCGGAAAGCTTGTGACTACCATCGGCGAGGCGCTCCAAGTGCGGACTTGGCTCAGCTTGCAAGGAATCAAAGTAGGCGCTAATGGCCTGGATTTGAGGCTCCTCCGGTTCTGACATGAAAAAGTGGAAGCCTTTGCGGATCGAAAGAAGGTGGTCCTCGCGGGCACCGAGCCAGGTCATCGGTTCGGTGCGGGGGCAGTCGAGCAGGGTCTTGGTGTTTTTCGGGTTGCCGATGCCGTCGTTGAGGTTGTCCCAATTCATCCCATCGGTGCGGCCTTCATGATGGCAGGTGGCGCAACTCATCCAGCTTTGAAATGCGAGAGTGGCATCGTGAAACAATCGCTCGCCGTGGCGCGCGAGAGTCTCCGGAACCCGTTCTCCAAGCGGGATGCGCTCCATGATGTTGCCGTTCACGGCGTCAAGAATCAGCAAAGCCTGATCAAAAAATGAAACTGCGGCCAGTTTTCCGCCGTCAGGAGAAACGGCGAGGGCGCGCAACCCGGGAGGAGCCACGCGTATCCGCGGCGCAAGGCCCGCCCCCGTGGTGACCGCGAGATCCGAGGAGAGCAGATGGCGCTGGTCCGGATCCTCTGAGATTTTCCGCCAAAGCTGCGCCGGGGACCCGCCATAACCCGGTGTGCCGGGATCACTGTGCTCCGGATTGGCGGGGGCGATTTTTATCACTTCATCACCATCTAACAAAAGCCGGGCTCGCGGCCAGTCAAACAGGATGAGATTGCCTGTTCCGCTTGCGCTCACGGCCACCCTTCCATCTGGGAGAGCTGCGACGCCCCAGGGATCCGCCGCACCCGAGTTCGGCTGATCCAAAAGAAAAGTTGCCGTCCGTTCATGGGTTGTTAGGTCCAGCACGGTGAGCGCATTGGTATTGATCCAGCCGCGGTCCGGCTGGGTGGTTGGCAGGGCGATCCTGCCGATGGTATGACTTGCAAATGCGAATCGCCCGTCCTTGGACACCGACACATCGCGCAGGTTGCTGCTGCCCACCGGCAATGGAATGGTTTTACGGATTCTTGCGGCCGCGACGTCGATGAGTACCAGCGACGTCGCCATGCGGGTGGAGCCCGGACCGCCGGGAAGCAATCCACCGCTGATTGCGTTGCGGCCGTCAGGTGTGACCGCGAGGGCCACCGGATGGCGTTCCACAGGAACCGAAAAACGCAGGCTGCCATCTGCCACTGAAAATCCGGCCACGCGATGGAGTCCGTAGTCCGCTACCAACAAAGTGTCGCCTGACAAACGCAAGCCCATCGGTTTGCCGCCGGTGACGATTTGACGGACGATCTCGCCTGTCTTGGTATTGATTTCCAAAATGCTGCCGCTGCCATACGCGGCGATCCGGATCAAATCAGGCCCAGCCCAAGTTAACGCGGTTGGCTGGGTGCCGGCAGGCAATCTCATGGCGACAGCATCCTGTTTTCCCAACATACAGGAAAACCAGCGATCACTCAGTCGGTCGCTGACCGCAAGGCGGGTGCCATCGGGGGACCATTGCACGTCCCATGGCCCGGGCGCAGGAGAGGCTGCTGCTGTTAGACCACGGATGGTAATGCCCGCTGCCACGAGAGTGTGGCAAAGAGCAGCAAGAGGGGCTTTCATTGGATCGAAGCTTAAACTGCCCTATTGTAGTCAGGGATGGGTGAATCATGGAATCATACTTTCGAATGGTGGAATGAGATCCGGCATCACTCCGTATGCGGATCGTCGCTTACGGCCATGTTGTGTCCAGGACTCAGTGCTCCAACGATGGCACGTGGCCATGCAGGTCCTTACTTCGGGCTGACTGCTCCCGGCTTTCGCTCCTGCTTGAGGATGGCGGCCAGTTTGTCTCGCACACCGGCGTAATCGGAATGGTCCACCAAATTGCGGCGCTCGTAAGGATCCTCTTCGATATCGATGAGTTCCAAGGGTTTCAATTTGGAATCCTCAGTGTAACGGAAGCGTGGGGTGCGCACCGAGGCTGACAGCCCTGTATCCCAGGGAAGAAAATTGAAGGACACCGCGTAGTTCCTGATTGATGGATCATCACCAGTGCTCAGCAATCTGGCGAGACTTTGGCCATCGAGTTTCGTCAGGGGCTTGTCGAGTCCGCA
>JBIPND010000505.1:0-3410 GCA_044374015.1 Luteolibacter sp.
TAGCAACACGGGCAGCAACACCCTCTCGGGCGCAATCATTAATAATACAGGGGCTTTATCCTTGGCGAAATCCGGCATCGGGAGTTGGACCCTCGGAGGCAATAACCTCCATACCGGCTCCACCACCCTCAATGCCGGAACGCTCAAGCTCAACTACGACACGGGCGCGGGCGGCACCAATTCTTCCAAGCTCTCCGACACCGCCACCACCGGCACACTCTTGCTCAACGGCGGCACGCTGGAGCTCTCCGGCGGAAGCCATCTGGAAACCGTCCTGAGCACCACCCTCACTGCTGGCACCAGTTTCGTCAAGCAGACCGGCGGCACCTCCACGCTGTCCATGGGAGCCATCATCTTCACCAGCGGCGCGATCGACTTCTCGGTAGGCAGCATCGCCACCACAAGCAGCACGGTCACGAATGGAATCCTCAGCCAGCGCGCCACCGTGGCCGGGGCGCACTTCGCCATGGAGTCCGGCTCGAATATCGTCGCTTACGATTACCTAACCAGTGGCTCCACCGACTACACCGGTGGCGCGATGGACGCGGACACCAACTACGCGATGCAAACCGCAGGTGCTGCCAACACGCTGGATGAAGGCATGATCGGAGCCACCAGCAATACCCTGAAAATCGCCAACACCGCGACCGGCTCACTCGCCGTCGATGCGAACACGTTGGTTGTCGGAGCCATCCTTTTCTCAGGCAGTGCCAACTACGACATCACCACCTCGGGCGGTAATATCACTTCCAGCATCCTGCACAACTACGGCACAGGCGGCGCTGTCCTCAACCTGGGCGCCTTGGGCACAACCCTGACCCAATTCGGCAACGGCACGACCGTCCTCAACAACGCCGCGACCACCAACAGCACGCTCGCCATCAACGGTGGCACCGTGCAGATCAGCGACAACCTGCAGATCGGAACCAACACCACCGCCAATCTCGCCATCACTCTCAACAACGGCACCTTGCTGGCCAGTGAAACCCTCGCACTCAACAACGCAGGCTTGAACTCCCGCACCTTCACCCTCGGCGCTGGCGGCGGCACGCTGGCGGCGGCCAACACCAAGACCCTCACCGTCTCCGGAGTGATTTCCGGGACAGGCAACCCGCTCATCGTCGGCAGTGGCGGCAGCGACGGCACCGTGACCCTGAGCGCGGTCAACACCTACACGGGCGGCACTCGAATCGATGCCGGCACGCTCGCCCTTGGCAATGCCACCAATACCCTGGCCAACACGGGCGCAGTCGCCGTCAACGGCGGCACACTCAGCATCGATGCCAACTCCGACACCGTCGGAGCCGTCACTTTGATCAGCGGCAGCATCACCGGCAGCGGTGGCAGCTTGACGGGCGCTTCCTACGATGTCCGCAGCGGCAGCGCCGCCGCCATCCTTGGCGGCACCAACGCGGCCCTGACCAAGACCACCAACGGCACCGTGACGCTCTCCGGCACCAACTCCTACACCGGTGCCACGACCGTTTCGGCCGGCATCCTCAGTCTCGGCTCCACCGGCTCGGTCGCCAGCAGCAGCTCCGTCGCCATCGCGGCGGGGGCCTCCTTTGACACCTCCGGCCAGGCCATTTACGCCATCCCGACCGGCAAGCCGCTTGCCTTCGGCATCGATGCCACGGGCTCCGGTTCCAGTGGCAAGATCACCGCCGCGCAACTGGACATCACCAACGCCACAGTCACTTACAACATCAACGGCACACCCGACGACCCGGCCTATGTGCTGGCTACCTACACCACGCTTACCGGTGGCACCTTCTTGTCAGCCCCAACTCCACCCGCTGGCTACACCCTGGACTATGCCTACGAAGGCAACCAGATCGCCTTGGTGGCCGGCGCCGCGCCCTATGACACCTGGGCGGCGGGGCCATTCACCAACCCTTTCACCAACACCCTGCCGGGCGTGGATTTTGACAACGACGGACTCAGCAATCTCCTGGAATTCGTCCTCGGCGGAGATCCCACCATCAGCCAAGCCGGCATCGCCCCTGCCGTGACCACCTCCGGAGGCAATCTGGTGATGACCTTCAAGCGTTCCGATGCCTCGGAGTTGGCCCCTGCGGTCAGCGTCAAGGTGGAACTCTCCACGGATCTGAGCTTCTCGACCCCTGCGGACGACATCACCATCGGACCCGTCACCGATGCCGGTCCGCTCGCTCCGAGCAATGCATCCTACACCGTCACCAACAGTGGTGGTTTCGACACCATCGTCCTCACCCTTCCACAAGGGGCCGCCCCGAAGAAATTCGCCCGCGTCAAAGCCGTCCAACCGTAATCCGGCAAAAACCGCCCCCCACCTCATCCCATCCAAAATCAACAATCATCAATCGTCATTTCTCCCTCCGACCTCCGACCTCTCTCTTCATCTGCCTCTCTCCATTTCAGCTTTTCAGCATTTCAGCCTTTCAGTTTTTACCATTATGAAGCCACGCATCCTATCACCATCGCGCCTGTCCTTCCCGCTCGCCTCCGCCATCGCTGCGCTGCTCTCACCGCAGGCCGTGCACGCTGCCAATGAATCCTGGGATGGAGGGGGGGCTGGCACCGGCACCGCATGGTTCACCAACACGAACTGGGTTAGCGACACCGGTTTCGCCAGTTCACAATCGGTCACGACCAACACGGACATCGCCACCTTCACCGCGACGGGCGCGGGCACCCCCATCGGAATCAACATGAATTTCACCGGGAACATCCTTTATCTCGGCGCGATTGACATGACGGGCAACACCGCACGTTTGATCGGTAACAGTTCAGGCACTGCCGGGACTCTCCAGCTCAACGGCGCTACCGTGAACTCCGTGGCCAACACGATCCTGCGGAATTCCTCCACGAGCCTGATGACCATTCAGGGATTACAGGGGAGCAACGTAATGGGCCTGGCCCTCGGCAATGCCACCAACAACGTCATTCAGATTGCCAACACCGGCGGCGTCACCATCAGCAGCATTATTTCAGGTTCCAGCAAAAATCTTACGCTGCAGGGTAGCGGCACAGGAGTCTTGACCCTCACCGGCGCGAACACCTACTCCGGTGTCACCACGCTCAACGCCGGACCGACAGCCAACTCCGGAAACCTGACGCTCAGCGGCACCGGCACGATCCTCAACACCAGCGGCATCACCCTCAATGGCGGCATCCTTCAGTTGACCAATGCCTCAGGAGCCAACGTGGCGGACCGGGTGAGCGCCACGATCACTTCCAACGGGGGTCGAATTAACTTCGCCAACACCAACACTGCGGGTCAAACCTACGCGGAAACCCTTGCGGTGTCTTTGGAAACCAGCCACCTGGTTTTCAATCAGACAATCAATAACTCTTCATCAAACGGCCAGACGCTCACGCTTACCAGTCTCGCACACTCAGCTTCGAACACCTCCACGGTTAGTTTCGTG
>JBIPND010000757.1:0-3405 GCA_044374015.1 Luteolibacter sp.
TTCTCAAACTCCCGGACGATGCGGGCCTTCTGTTCGTCGGTGTGGCGTGTGCGTGACATGCCGCAATCCTGGCTGGCTGTTGGCGGCGGCCTAGATTTTTCATACGGCGGACGCTCGGGGGCTTACGGTCGGTGGCAGCGCACCCGGTGCCGCCGACATCGCCGTCTGGGACGCCACCGTGGACGTCAACCAAACCGTCGCCCTCGGCAGCGCCCTGAGCTGGAGCGGCATCAACATGACCGATTCCGGCGGCGACATCACCTTTTCCGCGGGCAGCACGCTGACGCTCGGTGCGGCGGGTTTCACCTCCGCCGCCAACAAATGGATCTTCATCAACCCAGCGGTCGCGCTGGGTGCCCCGCAAACCTGGACCACCCCGAACAACCTTTTTGTTTACGGTGTCGTCTCCGGCGCATCCGCCCTGACCAAGAACGGCAGCGCGGCTCTAACACTGACCAACGCCAACTCCATCTCGGGAGGCATCAACGTCACCGCCGGGCAGTTAACCACAAAAAACGGATCTGATACTACTGACCCTGTCCGTGGATTAATCTGTATTCTTTTCAAGAAAATCCACAAATTTACGGACCATTGCCATATACTGCTCATGCGTCAATCTGTGTGTTTTCGGGAATTGTAATTTAGGCTCATCCTTGCCTTCACTCCAGCCACATGGATTCAAATAAGGATTATCCTTCCCGAGCTTCGGCCTCATGCCATTATATGAAACAAGGATCGCCTTCTCGTATTTGGCGCTCCACCGAATGATGGCTTTCTCTTTTTGGACGAAGTAATTAAAAGATATAAACGCCATCTCCTGTGCGACACCGAATTTTTTAGATGGGTCCGGCTCCAAGTTATAAACAGTATCATAAGTAAAAAGATTTAATACGGCCATATCAACATAGTAATCCCTGGGCTGCTCCGGTGGCCCCTCCGCAGCAAGACCGAGACCGCTAACAAGTACAGAGAAGCCAGCAAATACTAATACTAAAATTTTCATAATTTTTACCGTTATTCTTTAGGACAATTTCTGACCATTTGATCTGCAGCCTCGACCATCACATCGATATAAAGTTGGGGTAAGGCCTTTAAGCTTGCCGCTATTGCTTCGGTCGTAGCAGTTGACCTCAGAGTAAGAAATAGATCAGATTTATCTCCTAGAGCATCCTTTGAAGTAGTATTTGTGCCATCACAGCAATCGTAGGAAACGTCCATACGAATCTCGTCTACTATCATCCCGTTACTCGCGAAAATTTCCGCAGCAAATCCAACATACTCTGCGTATTTTTTCGCGAGCTTACAAGCTTCCAACATCTTGTCAGTAAATGAACCCTTAGCCTTAGTAGCCTGCTCTGTGTCATCATTTGCCCTACTTTCAATATAATCTTTGATGATCGTTCTTGGGTCTTTTATCTCGACTTCGTTACCTAATGATGTTTTTGTTGTCAGAGTAAAAGTAATGCTTGATAAAACGATTCCTTTGGTGCAACCATGCCCTGAGGGGGTTGCTAAACTGTTGCCTGCCCCTCCCGTGGTGACCGCGGCAATAATCGGCAACAGAAATTTACTAAAGAATCTAGTTGAGTGAAAGTTTTTCATTTTTAACTAAGTATTCTCAATCAATTTACACAATCAAAGCTCTTTCATATCACGTTGAATCCTTGATAATGCACCTTGGATAAAGTATTCGGAATACGAAACACTTGAAGTAATAAGAGCAGATTCCGCGATATTATCATGAAGAATCATCAAGGCTGCGGCATCGAATTCCCATTCTTCCAGCAATGCAGGCACACCTCCATAGCATTTTCTTACTTTCTGCGCCGCTGCTTTCGCTTCTTTGGTTAGGCCGTTTTTTAGGTTCCTTATTGCCAACCAGTAATGGGCAACTGCGGCCTTGCGATGTGTGGGGGCCTCCTTGGCTATCCAATCGAAATATTCGAACGCAGTCTCAGTTTTTCCATTTTTGATCAGCCAGGTGGCGTATTCAGTTCCTACAATCACGTAGCCCTCTGGAGTGGCAGCATCGCCGTCAATCACACTGGCCGCAAGTCCCTGTCCTTCCTCTACCCTACTGCAAGCTACAAGCGCACGGAAAACAAGAGACAAATACCCATACCACAATGATCCATTGGTTGCCGCGAATTCCACTTTGTCGTCAAGAGGCAACGTATCCCATCGCTCTAAAATGGCAACATGATCCCCAAGATCCCAAGACTGCCTTCGGGCAACATACTCGAGAATTGTTAGTTTCTCCTGAGCTGTCTTCGACTTCTTTAGGGTAAGATCTGCAAGTGTCTGGCCACGGTTGGCAGCTTCAAGTTTCAGTGCGAGAAATGATGATCCCGCCAGCGCAAGTTGTCTAGCGGCATCCAATGCGACTTTGTAGTCATCCACATTCTTCAGTATCGAGGATACGGTCTTGCTGACTTTAGGAGTATCGACAGCACCGCCGGAAGCTGCGAGTTGTTTAAACCCGCGAAGCATTGATTGAATTCGGAAGCGAGGCGGGATCTTGGCGCTTTCGGCCATTTCAAAATACCAGACGGATGCTGCGCCGTGTTCCTCTAGACCCTCTTCCATGCGGGCGAGCGCCCAAATCGCTTTTCCCCATGGCTCTGAGCCTGGTTCCAGTTCATTCAGCAAACCCAAAAACGATCTGCGGGCCACATTGTAATTACGGGCTTGAATGGCTCCAAGGGCCATAGCGTGGCGGATGGAGAAAATGGTAGACTTCGGGAAACGGGTAAGTGCGATGCGGATGACTCGGTCAGTTTTCGGTTCACGATTTGCATCCAAGGAGAAGCGAACATACTCTTTCGCATGGGCTACCATTTCTTGAGCAGAACAATCATTGGCCCGTAGCAGTTTCAGAGCGTTTGCTGCGATTAACTCCGGTGTGTCGTTGCGAAACAGTTTGTTGTCGGCGTGCAGTAATTTGCAGATCTCTGTTGTGATGACTAGGTCTCCTGAAGGATTCAGGCGACGGCTTCACTGGCAATTTCCTTCCATGCTGGATCACCATGGGCCCGGAGGACGCGGGCGATGGAAAGGGTGGATGAAGACGCGATGCGCCCGGTGGCGTGTTGTTGAAATGAGGCGAAGACATCGGCCTCAAGGATGGGGACGAGGTTCTGGCGGGCGCGGGCGTCGAGGTAAAACTGCCATGCGGCGGTGGTTTTTGCCTGGAAACGGCCCATGAGTAGAGCTTCCCTGGCATAGCGTTCTGCAACTGCGGGTTGGTCGGAGGCGAGTGCGAGTTTCGCGAGTGCCTGCCTTGCCCGCGACGCTCCGTTGGGTGAGAGTTGAATGGCTTTAAGAAGAAAGGATTTCGCCTCATCGGTATGGCCTAACTCGATAAAGGCGGTAGCGATTTTAGTGAGGCCGACACTTAGACGGGGC
>JBIPND010000507.1:0-3401 GCA_044374015.1 Luteolibacter sp.
AGGGTGGAGCAGCGAGCGCAGCGTGCTGGTTAGCGTGAGCGCCGCGGCGACGTCGAGTGCGGTCGAGGGTTCGTCGAGCACCAGCACCTGCGGCCGATGCACCAGCGCGCGGGCGATCAGGATGCGCCGCCGTTCGCCGGACGACAGCGTGCCGAAATCACGGCCGGCGAGGTGGCCGACCCCGAGTATCTCCATCGCGTCGCTCGCGTGGGATTTTTCCGCCTGGGAAAACCGCATGTCGCGCGTCCGTCCGTAAGCGCCGCGCAGCGAAGAGAGCACCGCATCGCAGGCCAAATCACCCGGACCGAAGCGCGCCACCTCCTCCGGCATCACCACCCCGATGCGGTGGCGGATTTCCTCCAGCGACCACAGTTCCTCGCCGAACAACCGGCAATGCGCCTGCGGATCCGCCTCCGGCCGGACTTCGCCAGTTAGAAGTTTGAGAAACGAGCTCTTGCCCGCGCCATTCGGGCCGAGAATGGCGGCGCTCTCGCCGTGCCGCAGCGTCAGCGAAAAGTCGCGCAGCGCCAGCGTTTCACCGCGCCAAACCCGGGCGTTTTGAATCTCGAAAAATGGGTGGTTCACCGCCCAATCACGCAAAACCCCGGGTCGATCGGCGAGAAGATTCGGCGGGCTTGGAAAGGCGCTTGCAATCCATGGCCAGTTTGGTGGCAAATCGGCACCGAAGTTGCTAAGCAGCCACAAACTCATATGTCGATCCACGTCGCCCTGCATCACCGCACCAGTTACCAATACGAACGTCCGATCGGCCATGGGCCTCACGTGGTGCGCCTGAGACCGGCCCCGCATTGCCGCTCTAACATCCTTTCCTACAGCCTCAAAGTCGGCCCCGAGGAGCATTTTATCAACTGGCAGCAGGATCCGCAGGCGAATTACCTCGCCCGCCTGATGTTTCCCGAACCGATGGAACGGCTCGACATCGAGGTCAACCTGGTCGTCGAAATGGCGGTGCTCAATCCCTTCGATTTTTTCCTCGAACCGAGCGCCGAAGACTTCCCCTTCAATTACGACTCCGAGCAGTCGCACGAGTTGGCGCCCTTCCTCAAAGTCGAAAATCCCGGCCCGCTGCTTTCCAAACTCGTCGATCGTTTCAAGGGCCGGACCGGCCGGACCATCGACATGATGGTGGAAATGAACTCCGCGCTGCAAGCGGCGGTGGCCTACAAAATCCGCCTCGAGCCCGGCGTGCAGACGCCGGAGCAGACCTTGGAACTGGCGTCCGGCTCGTGCCGGGATTCCGCCTGGTTGCTCGCCACCCTGCTGCGCCACCTCGGGCTCGCCTCGCGGTTTGTCTCGGGCTATCTGATTCAATTGAAGCCGGACGTGAAATCCCTCGACGGCCCGGTGGGCACTGATGTTGATTTCACCGACCTCCACGCCTGGACTGATGTCTATCTGCCAGGTGCCGGTTGGATCGGTTTCGATCCGACCTCCGGGCTGCTGGCGGGCGAGGGGCATTTGCCGCTGGCCTGCTCGCCGGACCCGTCGAGCGCCGCGCCCGTCACCGGCGCCGTCGATCCGTGCCAGTCGGTGATGGAACACGAAATGACCGTCACCCGGATCTACGAATCGCCGCGCACCACGCTGCCCTACACCGACGGTCAATGGGCGGAAATCCAGAACTGCGGGCAGCGCATCGACGAGGACCTCGATGCGATGGACGTGCGCCTGACGATGGGTGGCGAGCCGACGTTCATTTCGATGGATGATTTCGACGGCGACGAATGGAACACCGCGGCGACCGGCCCGAGCAAGCGGCTTCTATCAGGCCAGTTGATCAAGCGCCTGCGCTCCGGCTTCGCTCCTGGCGGATTGTTGTTTTACGGCCAGGGAAAATGGTATCCGGGAGAAATTCTGCCGCGCTGGTCGCTCGCCTGTTATTGGCGCAGGGATGGCTATCCGATCTGGGAGGACGTCTCACTCATCGCCGACGAGTCCGTCGACTACCACTACGATGCGACCCACGCCGAGCGCTTCGGCAGGGCGCTCGCGGAGGCGCTGGGGGCGGAGCCCAAATGGCTCATTCCCGCCTATGAGGATGTGTTTTACTATCTCTGGCGGGAGCGCCGCCTGCCGACCAATGTGGATGCTTTGAAATGCAATCTGAAGGACAAGCTCGAGCGGGATCGCTTCGCCCGCTTGTTCGACCAAGGGCTCGACGAAGTGGTGGGATACGCGCTGCCGCTCGAGCGCCGGGCCCTCCGCGGCGGCATGCGCTGGACCAGCGGGCCGTGGTTTCTCCGCGACGAGACGCTCTATCTGTTACCGGGCGACTCGCCGATGGGTTACCGGCTGCCGTTGGATTCGCTGCCATGGGTGAAGGACGCGGAATTCCCGTGGCATGTCCCGCAGGATCCCACGCGTGAGGTCGCCGAGCTGCCGCCTCATCCGGGCGGAGAGATCGCGCGGCTGCGGCGCGAGTCGGAAATCTCCAGCGCCAATCTGCCGGAAGACCATCCGTGGGAGCGCCAGCCGGGCGAACAGGAATCCGCCCCCTTCATCACCCGCAACGCCCTCTGCATCGAGCCGCGCAACGGACGCCTGCACATTTTCCTGCCGCCGGTGGACGAGACCGAGGACTTCATCGACCTGGTGGCAACGATTGAAAAAACCGCCTCCGCGCTCAATCTATCGGTCGTGCTGGAAGGCACGCCGCCGTCCTACGACGCCCGCCTCAGCGTGGTCAAAGTGACGCCGGACCCCGGCGTGATCGAGGTGAACCTGCAACCGTCCGCCTCGTGGAAGGACCTCGTGCGCAACACCTCGCTGCTCTATCAGGAGGCGCATCTTTGCCGTTTGGTCACCGAGAAATTCATGGTCGATGGCCGCCATTGCGGCACCGGCGGCGGCAACCACATCATCATCGGCGGCGAAACCCCCTCCGATAGTCCGCTGCTGCGGCGGCCGGACTTGCTGCGCAGCATGATCACGTTTTGGAATCATCACCCGTCGATGAGCTACTTGTTTTCAGGGCTGTTTGTCGGACCCACCTCACAAGCGCCGCGGGTGGATGAGGCGCGCAACGATTCCATCCACGAATTGGAAGTCGCTTTCAAAACCCTCGAAGGCCAGGAAACCCCGCTGCCCTGGCAGGTGGACCGCGCCTTCCGCAACCTGCTCATCGACCCCACCGGCAACACCCACCGTGCGGAATTCTGCATCGACAAACTCTACAGCCCGGATAGCGCCACCGGCCGGTTAGGCTTGCTGGAAATGCGCAACTTCGAAATGCCGCCCCACTATCAGATGAGCCTCGCGCAGCACCTGGTCCTGCGCGCGCTGGTTTCCCGGTTTTGGAAAGAACCTTACACCAAGCCGCTCGTCCGCTGGGACAGCGCGATCCACGACCGCTGGATGCTGCCGCATTTTATCTGGCAGGA
>JBIPND010000508.1:0-3394 GCA_044374015.1 Luteolibacter sp.
CAACGCCGACGTCTCATGGATCATCGAGACCGCTCAAACCTTGGCTCCCGATTCGTGGACACCTGCAGTCACCCAGAATCCAGGAAACACGGATCCGTCCATTTTTTACACCCTACCCACCGGCCAGGGCAAAGTCTTCGGGCGCCTCAAAATCGCCCAACAGTGATTCTATCAGCAATCAACCCATTCCGTTTCACGCAAACCCATGAAGCCCACCAAAAACCGATTCCGCCATTTCCCGCTTATCACGCTTCCCACGCTCGCGGCAGCGCTGCTTACGAACCAAGCCTGGGCCGTCGATCGATACTGGGATCAGAACGCTGGCACCAGCGGCATGGGCGGAACCGGCAACTGGAACACCACCTCGTCCTTCTGGCGAACGGGCACCGGCGCCAGCACCAATGGCGGCACGCTCGGAACTTGGGTAAACTTTGCCACCGACGCTGCCACCAACGCCATCCTCAGCGGAACCGGCGGAACCCTCACCACCACGGAAGCGATCGTCACCAACAAGGTGACCGTCACTTCCGGATCCTTCATCCTCAGCAATGGCACCGGCGGCAGTTTCGCATTCAACGGTGCTGACCGTGCCATCAGTGTCAGCAACGGCGCCTCACTTTTACTCAATCCCCAGATCTCCGGCGGGATTACCCTCGCCATCAGCGGTGCGGGAACCACCACCTTTGCCGCATCCAACCGAGCCTACGGCGGATCGCTAACAGTCACTGGTTCGGGAACCAAGGTGATCATATCGGGCACCAACGGCCTGGATAACGGAGCTTCCTCCGGGCACTCCTTCGCCAGCGGCACGACGCTCCAACTCAGTGCCAGCACCAACTACCGCTCGACCCTCACCTTGAATGGCGCGACGCTCGACCTGAACAACGCCCTGGGATTCGTCACGCAAAGTGGTTTCAACCTTTCGGTGGCCGGTTCCAAGTCCAGCGTGACAAGCCTGCTCAGCAACACCGGGACGGCCACTGCGAACTACGGCGCCATCGGTGGCAACGGGGGCACTAACGGGATTTTCACCGTGGCTAACACCAGCCATGTTTCAGGTGTCGACCTTGAGTATTCCGCAGGATGGCGCAACGGGCAGCTGGGCAAGGCAGGTGCCGGAACCCTGCGGCTCAACGCCGGATACATCATCAATTCTGCCAATGACTATACCACCTTCAGCAGTGCTGGCACCGCGCTCAACATCACCGCCGGCACCTTTCTCAATGAAGGCTTGGTCAAAAGCATCACCCACGTCAACGGCTCGACCTCCGTGCTCAAAACCGGCTCCTCCTCCGGCACTTTCGACCAGCTCAACGTCACCAATGGGGTTTTCGAAATTTCCCGCTCCAGCGGCTTGTTTACCACCGGGCTGACCTTCGCCGCCGGCAACAAAGCGCTCAACCTCCGCGGTGGCACCCTCAAGTATGTGGGAATCACCACGGATTATTCCTCGCAGATGGGCGATCTGACAGGCACCAGCCTTGTGGACACCAACGGCCAGGATGTGACCTTCGCCAGCGACCTGTCCGGGGCCGGGGCCATCTCTAAAACCGGATCGGGCGTGCTGACGCTTTCCGGCGATAATTCCTTCGGTTCGGGAACACTGACTTTCGGCAATGGCACCACGAACCGCGGCTACATCCGCCTGGCCAGTAACAACGCGCTGGGGAATGTCGATACAGTCGCACTCGCCGCTTCAAGCACCGGCATCTCCGGACTGCAGCTCGAGGGTGGCATCACCATCAGCCAGAGCCTAACCACCCAAGGTCGTTCCAATGCCGAGACGACAGGCTATGTGTTGCGAAACATTTCCGGTAACAACGCATGGAACGGCGGGGTTGCCATCACTGCCGGCGGCGGAAGTTATGGATTCATCAGTGATGCGGGAACTTTGACGCTCGGAGGCATCATCGAATCCACCTTTGTCAGCACCTTTGCCGCCCGCAACATCAGCTTCTCAGGGGGCGGGTCGTTCAACGTCACCGGCAACCTGCTAGGAGGGGGACCCAATTCGGAAAACCTCGCAGTCGCCAAGACCGGCGCGGGCACGCTCACCCTCGGCGGCACCAACAGCTACACCGGAGCCACCAACATCAACGACGGCACGCTCGCCCTCAGCGCCACCGCGTCGCTTGGCAACACCAGCACCACCATTGCGAATGTTGCCACACTCACCGGTGGAGGCACCTTCGGCGGGGCCGTCACCATCAACGGCACCCACGCCCCCGGCTTCAGCCCTGGCACCCAGACCTTTGAAGCCGCCCTCAGCTATGGCGACACTGCCACCCTTGAATGGGAACTCATCGGCAATACCACCGCCGGCCGCGGCACCAGCTATGACGCGATCAATGTCACTGGAGGAAGCTTCGCGCTCGATTCGCTCGCCACCATCAATCTCGGATTTTCCGGCGGTGTCGATTTCCTCGATATCTTCTGGGCCAGCAGCCAGCAATGGCTCGTCATCGACCTCAATGGCGCCACCGCCGCCGACAGCAACCTGTTCACGCTCGGCAGCATCAGCGGAGGCTTGAACTACAGCCCGACTCTCGGCGAGTTCGGCATTCTGCGACAACCGGGCAGCACTTCTGAAAACTCCGTTTACCTGACATGGGCACCGGTGCCCGAACCGTCCGCAGCGTTTCTCGGCAGCTTGGGGCTGCTGGCGCTGCTGCGCCGCAGGCACCGGGTTGTGCGGCAGCCACTCGCTGGATGATCCTTCACTTCGTGCCACAACCGATGCCATCGCCTTTTTCATCCTCCGCGATGCCCCGATCCGGGCGATTGCTCGCGCTCTGCCTGTCCGCCTGGCTTGCGTGGGGAAGCGCAAGCGCCAACGTGCTCGAAATCCAAGACCGCACGGTGACCGTTGCCACGCTCACCGACACCACGGTGACGATGAGCGGGCGCTCGGAGTTGCACATCACCGACCCCGGCGATCCGATTCCCGGCTGTGTCATTCATTTGAATTCCCCCGACTCATGGTTGTTCTTTTCCAGCATCCGCCCGTTCACCGCCAACGCCAGTTTTCTAGGCCGGATCCGAGTCAATGGGGCCAATGCGAGCACCAGCACGAACGTGCGGGTGGTGCAATACGGTGTGGGCACGGTGGTAATCCCGCACGGGCCATCGTTTACGCCTCTCACCATCCATAGCGAGCGGCGACACGCAGGCAGCTCGCTCAACCTGCTTCTCAACACCTACTACAACAACTCGCAACTCGGCACGCTCGCGGGCAACGTTCGCTCGTTCCGCCTCAAACGCGGCTACATGGCCACCATGGCCCGCAATGAAAATGGAACGGGACCGAGCCGCGTATTCATCGCCCAAGACGACGACCTCGACGTCACGGAAATGCCCGCCGAACTCGGTTCCTCGATCCGCTTCATCCGCGTCT
>JBIPND010000036.1:0-10827 GCA_044374015.1 Luteolibacter sp.
TCCAGGTGCCGAATTTCAGGCGCGGGATGTTGCCGGCGGAGCGCAGCAGTTCGAGCGGCAGCCCGGCATCGCGCCAGGCTTCGGTGAAATGCACGTCGAGGCGGTTGATGGCGGAGGGAAAAAGATCGCGCAGGTAGTGCGTCGCGTTGCGCAGTTCGCTGGTGATGTCCGGCCGCACCAAGTGGATTTCCGCCGTCCGCCAGAGCGTTTCCAAGGTCGTCACCACCCGCTCGCGGATCCGGCGGCGTTCGCGCTCGGTGTATTTGGGATACTCGTTGCGGACCATCTCATCGTAGAGCGCACGGTGCCGTTCGCGGATGCTCGAACGCTTCGCCTCGGTGGGGTGGGCGGTGAGCACCGGTTCGACGATCACATCTTTGAGCACGGCCAGGATTTCCTCCGGGCCCAGTTTCATCGCCCGCAAATCCCGCAGCGCCTGCGGCCACAAGCCGCGGATCGACTCGGCACCAAGGGCTTTTTCGCGCTCGCGGCGGATCTCGGCGGCCACCCGCTCCTCGACCATGTTGAGCAATTGAAAGCCGATCGAGTAAAGCTGCGGCAGGCCTTCCGGCGCGGCCCCCGGCTCCGGCTCGCGGCCGGACCACGGCAGGTAGGGCAGCAGCTCGGTTTCGCCGGTGCTTTTGAGCGCCTCCTCCAAACACCCTAGCAGGTATTGCAGGCGCTCATCGATCAGGTCAAATCCTTCAAGCCGGAGCTGTTCGCGGATGGGATTGGCGGCGGTGTCGGTCATGCGTGCGCCCTTTTAAGCACAATCCGAACCGATTCGGAAAGAGGATCGTTTATTCAATCTCCGGTGCCGCGCCGCGGATCCTCCCTGCCAGATATTTCTGGAACTGCCAGAGCGTTTCCTCCAAATGGCTGAGGCGGCCCTGGGCGTATCCGGCGGTGCGCATGCCGCGCTGGGTGGCGGTGCACATTTCCATGTCCTCCATGTGGAAATCGATGCCGCCTTGGATTTCCTTTTGCAGGATTTCCTCGTAACCGGGGGTTTCCTTCGCACCCGGGGCGAGGATCATGGTGGTCATCAGCGTGCAGGTCTCCGGCCCGGTGGGCAGCAGGCGATACCAATAAACGCGGTCCGGCGCGGAGAAGAGCAGGAAATTCGGATAGCCGAGAAAGACATACCACTGGCAGTATTCTTCCATACCCAGCCCCGCAAAAACCGGGAACGGCGTGCCCGCGTCGCCGCTGGCAAGGATGGATTTTTTCATGCTCTCCTTGAGGGGCAGGTGCATGCAGGAAAATTCCGGGTCGTAGGGTTCCGTCCAGCAGCCGCGGGCTGGCAGGAAGGGCTCGAGCGTTTTCATGTGGGCGCCCATGTGGTGATAGGCCTCCATGAAATTTTCCAACAGGACCTTCCAGTTGAAATCGCACTCCCAATGGGCGGACCAGACGAGCTCGCCCGCGGCCATATCCCACTTGCCGACAAAATCGTCGCTGAAACGCGCGTATTTTTCGGCGAGCGGCGCGATGTCCGCCGATAAGGTGGCGAAGACGAATCCCTCCCAGATCTCGCTGCGGAATTCGTGCAAACACACTTCGCTGCGGTCAAATCCCTCCGCCTGCTGCATCTCCGGCGCGCCGACCAGCTTGCCGCCCAGATCGTAGCTCCAAAGGTGATAGGGACAAAGGATGACGCGTTTATTGCCTTCGTCCGGATGGCCGAAGCCGCTCGGCATGAGATCCATGCCGCGGTGGCGGCAGGTGCGCGACAGCACCCGGATCGCGGAATCCTTGCCGCGCACGACGAGCATCGGCTCGCCACAAAGATCGACGCGGACAAAATCGCCCGGATTCGGAATCTGGGAGATATGGCAAAGCGAGATCCATTCCTTGGCAAAGATTTCCGTCTTCTCAAATTCATAGAAGGCGGGAGCGGTGTAGGCGGCGGCGGGCAGGGTGGTCGATTGCTCGCGGGGTTTCGCGGCCGCGGCGAGGACCCCTGCGAAGAGCGATGGCGGGGTGCTGGTAGAATTCGTTAGAGGTGCGGTGATGGTGGTCATGGGAGATCGGACTTTGCTTCGTGGGTTGAGAATTTTCGGTTAAAAAGATCGCGTTGGCGGTGACCGATCCAGCGGTTGACGTCCCACAGATCGGCGGCGGGGATTTGGGTGAAAGGGGTGTGCTGGAGGTATCCGTCGGGGCCGAATTCGGGGGTCATGGTGAATTCGGTGAAGCCTCGGGAAGCCATCGAATCCCACACCACCGACCACCATCGTTCGTGGGCCGCGAGCGCCCCGGCATACTCGGGAGCGCGCGGGTCGGGGACTTGCGGCCCTTGGTTGTAGCCGACGCGGGGCTGGATGTGATGGGCGTGCGCGGCGGCGAGGTCGAGAATTTCCAATTCCTCGTCGAGGATGAGGCGCTCGCTCACGACACACCAATGGCTGAAGTCACAGGTGAGGCGCAGCTCGGGGATGGCTTTGAGAAAATCGCGGGTGAGCCACGGGCTGTAGGTGGATCGCCCGCGATGGGTTTCCACGGAAATGATGATGGAATGACGGTCTTGGAGACGGACCACCCCCTGATGGAACTTCAGGGCATCCGCCGCGGACCAGGCGTCGGATCCAGCCATGGTGTTGATGAACCGCGGCTTGCCTTCGAGGCTCCGGACGATCCCTTGATCGAGCGAGTCGAGGTGATCTTCGACGCTGTGGCCGTGGCTTGGAACAAAAAGTCCGGGGGCGGTGCAGGTGCTGATTTCCGCGATCCATTCGAGGCCAGCGGCGGCGAGCGCGGCGAAGAAGATTTCGCGGTCGGCGGGAGCGGCAGGCGCGGGGCCTTCGATGCCTTGGAATCCAGCTTCCCGGACGAGGCGGATGGCGTCCGCGAGATCGCCTTGGTGACCCCAGAGGGTTTTGTAGAGCTTGAGCTTCATGTGTGTTAGGGGGTGCGGGCGATGCGGAAGCCGAGGTTGTCCCAGCGTGCGGATTCGGGGGCCCAGTCGCGCCATGACGAGCGCAGGACCCGCGGCAGGTGGTCCCAAGCTCCGCCGCGGATGGTGCGGTAGCCGGGCTTGCCGCCGGCGGTCCAGGCGGAGCCATCGGCGGGCGCGCCCTCGAATCCGGGGTGCCAGAGATCGGCGGTCCATTCGCAGACGTTTCCTAACATGTCAAAGAGGCCGAAAGCGTTGCCCGGATAACAGGCGACCGGTGTGGTCTTTCCTGGGCCGATCGGACCGCCGTTTTCGTCGTAGAGGAAGTTGGCATCGGCGGAGGAGAGCTGGGGGCCGTTAGGGAAAACCGTGGGACCACCCGCGCGGCAGGCGTATTCCCATTCCGCCTCGGTCGGGAGGCGGTAGGCAACGCCCTCGCGTGCTGACAGCTCGTGAAGATAGCCGTGGGTGTCCGCGTAGGAAACACCGACGACCGGGCAGCTATCAGGAAGCCCCGTGGCGCAGGCGCTTGGCAGCCGGTCGAAGATTTCAAGCCACTGGCCGCGGGTCACCGGAGTGGTGCCGAGAGCAAAGCCGTTCTGAATCGTCACGGAATGGCGTGGCAGTTCCACCGCGGAAACAAATTTGTCCTCGCCGACGCCACCCATCAGATAGTTCCCCGGCGGGACGGCGGCCATGGCCGGGGCGCGGGCTGGAGCGGTGAGATTCATGGTGCGACGAGACCTTCTGCGACCAGGGCCTTGAACGGAGCGAGCGCGACGCCGGCTTCCATCGGATGGCTTGATTTGACCGAGCCGAATTTGATCCACCAGTCATTGGTCAGTTTCCAGTGGCTGCTGATTTCGTTGTTAGCGCCGAAGGGCGGTTGGCCTTCCATCACGCCCATGAAGCGGGCGGCTTCCTCGAAGTTGAACGGATAGATGCCGCCATCGCTGGCGCTGCCATCCGCGCCAATGACGGTGACCACGTCCTCGACGGGAAATTTCAGCCCCTTCGCCATGATGGCGTTCGCCTCGGCGGGGTTTTCCTTCCAATATTTCACCGCGAGGAAATAGGCCTTGAGCGTCAGTTTTGCGAGTTCCGGTTTGTTTTCAAGAAAGGCACCGCTCATGTACATCCCGTCGCCTAACAGCGCGGTCTTCTTGAAATAGGGATCCTTGGAAGTGGCAGCCACCTTGCTGCCGGGCAGGCTGGTCAGCACCTTGCCGCCGAAGGGTTCCCAAAACTCGCCGGCGGCCACTTTGCCGCTGACCATCGCGGCGACGGCGTCATCCATGATGAGGTTGGTGTATTTGACTTCATCGAATTTCACGCCGTTTTCCTCGAGCCAGATGCCCATGAAGATCTGGGTGAGGCCGCCTTCGAGCACGGCGACTTCCTTGCCTTTCAGATCGGTGGCGCTGTTGATACCGGGGCCGAGGATGATCTTGTCGGTGCCGTACGAGGGATTGGTGTAAGTGACCAATTTCACCGGCACGCCCTTTTCCGCGGCGATCGGGCCGTATTCCACGGTCGAGGAAGTGACGTCGAGCTGGCCGGCGGCCATTTGGGCGAAGCTTTCGTAGGGGTCCTCGATGATGGCGATCTCGAGATTGAGTTCGGGAACCAGGTTTTTCTCCTTGGCGATAAACCAGAAGGCATAGCCCGGCCACGAGAAGAGCGAGATTTTCACCGTTTGGGGCGCGTCGGCACTGGCAGCTGCGGCGGTCTCGGTGGCTTTCCCGCCACACCCGGTTAGGAGAACTCCGGTCAAAGCGAGGGCGGGAAGCAGGATGGGGATGATTTTCATAAACAATTTTTTATTGGCGTAGATAGCGGAAGCACTGGCGGTGGACGAGACGGATGATGAAATCGGATAGAAGGCCGAGCAGCCCGATGGTTAGAATGCCGGCCATGATGTCATCGACTTGGACGAAACGTTTGGCACGCATCATCATCGCGCCGATGCCATCGGTGGCGGCGACGATCTCGGCGATGACCAGATAGGTCCAACTCACCGCGAGCGTCTGGCGGGCGGTATCGACAAAGCTGGGAAGCGCGGCGGGCAGCAGCACGCTCCACATCACCTTGGCGCGGCTGGCGCCCAGAGTGCGCGAGCATTCAACCAGCTCCATCGGCACGGAGCGGGTGTTGTCCATGAACATGGTGATCAGGAAGAAGACCACGCCGATGACCAGCAGCGCGATTTTCTGTTCATCGCCGGTGCCGAGCCACATCAGCAGCAGCGGGACGAAGGAGGGTGCCGGCAAATAACGGAACGGCGACACGAGCGCATTCAGAAAGCCCGCCACGGGAGTGAATGTGCCCATGAGCAGCCCGAGCGGCAGGGCGATCGCAAGTGCGAGGGTGAAGCTGATCGAGATGCGCTTGACGCTCTGCAGCACATCGCTGGCAAACTCGCGCTCGGCGAAAAGCCTGATCCATGCCTCGATCACCCGGACGGGCCCGGGCAGCAACGTGGCGTCCGCCAGGCCGGATTTGGAGAGCCAGTGCCAGGCGAGGATGAAAGCCAGCCAGGCTGATAGACCGAGGCCCAGTCTGACTTCAAAAGGCAGAGGTTGTCGGAACTCCAGCCACGAGCGCCCGCCCCGCCGTCCCTTGGGTGGGGCGAGGGGAATGGCTGGGCTGGCGGAATGTTGTTTTTCCGCCAGATGGTTGGTGAGGACTTCCGGCACAATTTTGGACTGACTGCCTCCCACTGAGCACCCGCCATGCCAGAGCGTGATTTTATTTGCGCTTGCAAATAAAATGGGAATCGGGTTTTTCTAACGATGTGAATGTCACCGCGCCAAGTCAGATCGGAGCCGAGCCGCGGCAAGTGGCTTGGAGATTGTTTCTCACGGTGCATGCGCTGGCTTGCCGGCGGATCGATGATCGGTTACTGAAGGCGGATTGCCTTTCGTTCGACGATTACGATGTCCTGCTGACGGTCAACGAGGCTCCCGAAGAAACGGTCCGAATGAGCGACCTCGCCGAAGCGGTGTTGCTCAGTAACAGCGGCATGTCGCGGCGGGTGGCGAGATTGGTGGAGCGGGAATTGTTGCATCGCGACCAGTGCACGGAGGACGGCCGGGTGTTTCGGGTCAGACTGAGCGAAAGTGGGCGCATTGCGCTCGCGCGGACATGGAAGGTCTATCGCGGGCTGATCGAAGAGAGCTTCGCGAATCATCTAACTGACGATGAGGCGCGGCAGCTGGGACTGATTTTCCAACGGGTGCTGGACCGGATCGGGACGCACAAATATCGGGGCTTGCTCGATGCGGGGGTAACGGATGAGCCGAGAGGGCGACTTCTGAAGCCTGAAGCCTGAAGCCTGAAGCCTGAAGCCTGAAGCCTGAAGCCTGAAGCCTGAAGCCTGAAGCCTGAACCGCTCGGCAGGGTTCTTTTGACCGGCCGATTAGAAGCCTTCTGGCAGCGGAGAAGTGTGACGGAATTCAGGGAGCTGATGAAGGTGGCCGGCCCACGGGATCCGATCGGCGATCCAACATTGGTCTGATGGCGAATGCACGGTGGGATCATCCAAGGTGCAGGTGTTCATTTCGAAAATGTCCGGCAGCGAGGGATCGAAGAACATCAGGGGCGATCCGCAGTCGCCACAAAACGAGCGCTCGCGTCCGGCGAATTTCACGAGTTTCGGTTTTCCAACAAGCCATTCGACGGAGCCGGTCTTGAAAAAGGTCCAAGCCGCCGCAGGCGCGCCGCTCGCCTTGCGGCAGTCTTCACAATGGCAATAAGTGGTTTGCAAGGCGGGGCCATTCACCTGATAGCGAACCGCCCCGCACAGACAACCACCTTGGAACGGGCCTTCAATCATACGGAACAACGGGAATGTCCGCCCAATGCTCCGGGGCGAGTGGCGGTTCTTCGGAAATGGCGAGGGTGACTTTTTCAGTTAGAGCGTTCACCATTTCGAGAAACAATCGCCCGCCTTGCTCAGGGGTGGCGCGTGATGGATGGCCGGTCACTCCATTCAAGCTGGTCTGGGCGACGGGATAACAGAAAACGCGGTTGCGGGTGCGGTCCGGATCATCGCTGCTGGTTAGGCGCTCCATGTGGACCAGATCCGGATGGAGGTGAAGCATGAGCGAGGTCTCGGCTTGATTGGCATGAAGGTCGTCCGCGTCATCGGTGTATTCCGCCCAGATCGAATCGGTTAGTTTGAAAACATGGATCAGGCCGATTTGCAGTTTGCCCATGTGGGCAAGACGCAGTTGATCGACGGCGACGCGAGCGGGCGCGTCGTTGCCGAAGTGGGAATTGATCAACAGGATTTTTTTCCAACCGCTGGCGACCGCCCACGCCGCGATTTCCCGCAGGCTGGCGATGAACGTTTCATGCCGCAGCGAAAACGTTCCCGGCCACTTCGGGGTGTGGCCTTGGGACACCGTGTAGCGCAAAGCGGACATCACCGGCACGCCGGTTTTGTCGGAAACCGCATGGCAAACTGCTTCTGCTAGGAGGGTGTCCATCGCCACTGGCAGGTGCGGCCCGTGTTGTTCGGTGGCACCGAGCGGCAACAGCAGGAGCCCGCCGTTTTTCTCTCGGAGTTCGGCGATCTCGGGCCAGGCGAGGTTTTCGAGGATGACGGGCATGATGGATGCGTGGTGTTAGTAAACCTGGTTGTGGGTTCCCGCATCGAGCAGGATGATGGTGATGAAGCCGCCCTCTTCGCGGTAGATCACGCGCAGGTCGTGACCGGCGGAGAAGGCGCGGAGCGATTTCATTTTGCCCTTGAGCGCGTGGTCGTGGAGGGACGGGTCGGTGCGGTTGTTTTTGTAAAGAGTTACCGCTTCCTCGACGCTGGAGACCTCACGCGGACGGAGTCGAGCCAGGGCCTTGCGGAACGATTTAGAGAAGATGACGTTCATCGCTGGGATTTTGATCAGACCTTTTCATCCTCAATTTCCCTCCTGAGGTCATCAAACATTTCGGAGATGTCGGAATAAGGCTTGCTGAGATTCGCCGGATCCTTGGATTCCTCCCAGGCGGCTAGGATTCTGGCTTCGGCTTCGGGTGAGAACTCGGGTTCGACTCTCAAGCGGAAGGGGATGCTGCGGGTCTTGGCGACCTTGGTGAAAAACATGCGGACTGCCGTGGTTGCATCGAGGCCGAGTTCGGAAAATACCTCGTCGGCGGCTTCCTTGAGGTCGCGGTCGATACGGATTTGGAGTTTGAAGGTGGAGTCAGACATGGCGGGAAGATATCCCAATTGAATCCAAAAGCAATCCAGAAGACTCCATTCTCAAAAGAGGCGGGCATAAGTGTCGATTTCCCATTGGCTGACGCGCTGGTGATATTGGCGCCATTCTTCGGACTTGTAGGTGATGAATTCGTTGCGCAGCTCGCTGCCGAGGATTTTTTCGACGAACGGGTCGTTGGCGAAGGCTTGCACCGCTTCATCGAGGGTTTTCGGCAACTCGCTGATGCCGCGGGCGGCGAATTGATCGGGCGTGAGTTCGTAGAGGTTTTCCTCCTGCGCCGGGCCGGGATCAAGATCCTCGCGGATGCCTTCGAGTCCGGCGGCGAGCATCAGGGTGGCGGCGAGATACGGGTTGCAGGCGGCGTCGGCATTGCGGCTTTCGAAGCGGCCGCCGGCCATCGGCACGCGCACGGAGTTGGTGCGGTTGTTGCGGCCATAACTGTTGAAAACAGGTGCCCACGAGTAGTAGGACATCAGGCCCTTGCGGACCAGGCGCTTGTAGGAATTCACGGTGGGGGCGAAGGCGGCGCAGAGCGCGGGACCGTGTTTCAGGACCCCGGCGATGAACTGATAGGCGAGCTTGCTCACGCCGAGGCCTCGCGGGTCGTCGGCGTGCGCGCATTTGAAAAGATTCGAGCCGTCTGCCAGATCGTAGAGCGACATGTTGAAATGCGCGCCGCTGCCGGTGCGGTTGGCAAAGGGCTTGGGCATGAAGGTGGCTAACAGTCCTTCTTCCGCGGCGTATTGTTTGGCCATCAGACGGAAGAAGATATAACGGTCGCACATGGTCAGGGCGTCGGCGTATTTGAAATCGAACTCAAACTGCGAGTTCGCATCCTCGTGGTCGAGCGAGTAGAGGTCCCAACCGAGGCCGTTGATGCCGGTGGCCATTTTGTCGAGCCAGGTGTAGCGGTCCATGAAGCGCTTCACGTCATAACAGGCTTTGACCAGATCGTCGTCCGGGTTGGGAATTTGGAGCGTGCCGTCTTCGGCGTGTTTGACGACATAGAGCTCGCACTCGATGCCGAGGTTCATGCCGAAGCCCATTTCCGCGGCGGCGGCGAGTTGTTTCTTGAGCGCGACGCGGGTGGAGACTTCGTAGGGTTCGCCCTTGAAGGTGTTGTCGGCGGGGAACCAGGCGACCTCCTTGTTCCACGGCAGCACGCAGCCACGCTCAAGGTCGGGCAGGGAGTTGATTTCATCGTCGTTGGGCTTTTGGCCGAGACCATCGAGGGCATAACCGGTGTAAAGTTCCGAGCCCGCGGCGAAGTCCTCGAAGTGATCGATGGGCACGAATTTGCCTTTTGGCACCCCGTGGATATCGACGTAGGCGCCGATACAATATTTGACGCCTTGGCTTTTGAGGGAATCGCGGAGTGCTTGGACTTGTTCTAGGTTCATAAGTTTTGATGAAAAAGTGTGAAGTTGTTTGGGTGTGTTTGTTCGTAATGTTAGAAAAAAATTGCCTCGGCCTCAGACCACGTCGGGGTCGGGCACGGCGAGGCGGAGGACCGGTGCCTCCTTCTGCTCCTGGCCGGGCGGGTGCATCATGTGGTCGATGTGCTTGCGGGTGGCCATGAAGGTGGGGTCAAACAGCTGCGCCTCGGAACGCGGGCGGGGGACGGGGACCTCGACGATTTCGCTGATCCGGCCGGGGTTGGCGTCGAGCACGAGGATCCGGTCGGACAGGAAAACCGCCTCATCGAGATCGTGGGTGATGAAGACGATGGTGATATCGACGTTTTTCCAGATATCTAACAAATACGACTGCATCTGGCAGCGCGTCTGCGCGTCGAGCGCGCCGAAAGGCTCGTCCATGAACAGCACGCGCGGCTGGTTGGCGAGGGCGCGGGCGATGGCGACGCGTTGTTTCATGCCGCCGGAAAGCTGGTGGGGGTAGGCGTTCTCAAACTTGGAGAGGCCGACGAGGCCGATCCACTCGCGGGCTTCGGATTCGGCGGAGTAGGCGGATTTCCCGGCCATCCGCGGGCCGAACATGACGTTTTGTTTGACCGTCTGCCATGGGAAAAGGGTGTAGCCTTGAAAGACCATGCCGCGGTCGGGGCCCGGGCTGGAGACGGCGGTGCCGTTCACCCGGACCTCGCCGGAGGTCGGAGTTTCGAGGCCGGCGAGAATTCGAACCAAAGTCGATTTGCCGCAGCCGGACGGGCCGATCACGCACATCAGCTCGCGCTTGTGGACGGAGAATGAGACGTCGTCGAGGGCGGTGACGATGCCGCGCGAGGACTCGAACTTTTTGGTCAGGCCGACGACTTCGAGGGCCACCGGCCGCTGGACGAGGCGCTCGAAACGGGCGGCGACCTCGGGGGATTTCTCGCGGTAGTCGGGAAGTGTTAGCGATGCGCTCATGGTGTCGGCTCGATCTTGCGGTGGTTGTTGTTGGTGAGGACGGCGAACGAGCGGCCGACCATCTGGCGGAGGCTGCTGGTGAGCGGCCCGGATTTGCCCGACCATGGGAAGAAGATGCCGTGGAGCCAGGAGAGGAACTGGTCGGTCACAAAGCCGGTGACGCCGATGAGAATGATGATCGGATAGACGCGGTCGAAGTTGCGGAAGCGGCCTTGGGTTTCGATGAACTCGGTGAGTCCGCTTTTCACGCCGATGAGTTCGGCGATGACCAGCCAGGTCCAGGCCCAGCCTAACAAGATGCGCAGGTCGTTGTAGAGGTTGGGCAGGATGCCGGGAATGA
>JBIPND010000509.1:0-3390 GCA_044374015.1 Luteolibacter sp.
GGCGGCGGCCCGACCAAGGCGAACATTGAATGGCTGCTCGACCGCCGCGACGCCTTCGAGGGCGTGGAACTGCGCTTCAGCACGGTGGATGACTTTTTCCGCGAGGCCGAGGCCCGCCGCGACTTGATGCCGGTGGTGGACTACGAATTGCAGAAAACCTTCCCGGGTTGTTATAGCGTGATGCACGAGATCAAGCAGTGCCAGCACCGCGGCGAGCGACTGCTGGAACAGGCCGAGGAACTCGTCCGTGTCTTCGGCACCGATGAAACCAGCACCACATCCGCGCTGGCCCGCATCGACGAAGCTTGGAAGGACCTCGCCTTCACCCAGTTTCACGACATCCTCGCCGGGACCAGCGTGCCGTCGTCCTATCTTTCGACCCGTCACATGCAGGGGCGCGCCAGCATCGTCGGTGAGGAGGAAGTCGTGCGCGCGTCCCGCCGCCACGCCCGCGCCACCTTGCCCGGCGAGAACACCCAGCGGCTGGTGCTACTGAACGGATCGGCGCACGACTTCGACGGCTTCATCGAGTGCGAGCCGTTCATCGACTTTGACGATTGGGGCGGACGCTGGTTTGCCGATGAAAACGGCAACTCCCTTCCGTTCCAGCTCATCACACCGGAAGCCAACATGGGCGCAATGACCCATCGGGTGGTGCTGCCCATCACGATCCCCGCCAAAGGGCAACGGGTGTTGAGATTGCTGGATGGTGCCGAACCCCCCACTCCTGCTCCGGTCGATCCGGTGGAAGTGACCGGTCAAACCCTACGCAGCGGAGATCTCTCGCTCGAACTCTCGCCAAAGGGAATTGGTTCGCTGCGATTGAAAGGCAGAGATCTGCTAGGAGCGGATGGTCTTTCGCTGCATCTGCGTGAGGAATACGGTGATACGTGGGTTTTCCACCAAACGGGCTTCCACGAAGACATCGCGTGCCGCCTCGGGCAGCTCGACTGGATCATCGAGGACTGCGGTCCGCTCCGGGCGCGGGCCTTCGCCGAGCAAGCGCTTGGCGATTCGAAGGTGCGGCTCGCAGTGACGATCCATGCCGGAAAACCCGAGGTGCATCTCCACCTGCAAGTCGTGTTTGCCGAGCGCCACAAGATGTTGCAAATGCCGATCCACCACGCGTCCGCGCCGGCCGCTTGGACCAGCGGGCTGGCCGGTGGTCACGTGAAACGGGTACCCGGTCCCGACCAACTGCCGTTCTGCGGATGGGACAGCGTGCAAACCGCCGATTCCAGCCTGAGCCTGCACACGCCAGATGCGTATAGCACGAGCCTGCACGATGATGTCTGGCAATTTTCGCTGAGGTCCTTGCCGGCGGCGGTGACCTGATCGATGATGGCCTGCCGCCCCGGCATGAACGAGTAGTCCTCGCTGGGCAGGTAGCCTTCGCCGGTGAAGCGCACGTCGGCCTTGAGTGTCTTGGTGAGGTCGTTCCTAACAGGTCCGTGGTTGATGGTGGGGGCCATATAGAGAAAAAAGCGCTCGTTGTGGTTTTCCTCGATGAAGTCGAGCGCGCCCTTGGTGATCCACTCCTGGTTGTGGACGTTGAGCGCGTCGTTGCGGAGTTCGAGCAGGTTCGCCTTGTAATAACTGTTCACATAGTCGAAGCCGAAGGCGCGCATCCGTTGGCAGAGCACGCGGTGGTTGTGCTTCATCTTCGCGTTGGTGGCGGCGTCGGTGGCGGGGTTGGCGGTCTGTGCGTAAGTCAGCAGGCCCTTGGCGGCCCAGGCGGAAGTTGAATTGAGATCGTCATCGGTGAAGTGGCCCTTGCCGACCATCCCGGTGCGGTAGCCGGCCTGACGCAGCCATGCGCCGAGGTTCTGGCCGTCGGGTTCAAGTTCGGTGTCTGCCACGCCGAAGCGGCCGAGCGTGTTGAGCGGGTAGCGGGCGATGAATTGGGCGCTGGTGTTGCGCGAGGGCCAGCGGCTGGTCATCAGCGAATAGCGCGACGGCCCGCAGACGGTCGAGGCGGCGAACGCCGAGGTCTAACGCAGGCCGGTGGAAACGAGGCTGTCCATCGTGGGCGTGATGCTGCTGCGGCCTTCGAAGTTGAAATGCTGGCCGCCGGCCATGTCGTCCACGTTGATGATGATGAGGTTCGGCCCGCTGGCGGGGGTTTGCGCGACGACTTCGTAGTAGAGCGAGGTCGAGGTGTGAACCAGATCCAGCCGGCGGTTGGCGGGCAGGTCGAAGTTGCGGGTGCCCACACCGCCGGTGCTGCCGGAGAACGAGCCGAAATTCGCCAGCACGAAGCGATCGCCGGGGTTGTAGGGACCGGCGGCGTTGGTGCCGTCGAGGATCCATTGCGAGCCGGTGTCGAGGACGAGTCGGGCGGGCCCGAGTTCGAGTGGTTCGCAGCCACCCGCGTCCGGCCTGGTTTCCACGGTGGCCGCCGAGCCAACGGCAAAATCGTCCGCCGCGGATGAAGCGGACTGGCCGAAGGAAACGCGCGAACCGTGGATCACCAGCCGCACCGGTTTCTCAAGTTGCCGACCGATGACCATCGATTTCATGGTCAGCGCACCGCTGCCGGTGACGGTGAGCGAGCCGTTGGTGGAATCCGGGGTTTCACCAAAGGTCAGAATGCCGCCATTGCCAATGAGGAGGGCGCCGCCCTCGGGATCGGTGTTGGTGTCGAAGACCCTCGTGCCGGATGCCGACAAATTGACAAAATCCTGCGTGGCCTCCGCGGTGGAGAAACCCATGTCGCCTCCAGACCCGTCCACCCATGACCAATTTTTCATCAGCAGATCCATGCCCGCGGGTGCGGTCAGCTCGAATCGCAGTGTCTCGCGAGCGGGAGGGACGACGGTCCGTCCGTCCACGCGGTTGGAATTCTGTCCTTCCAAGGCAAGGCCACCGCCGTTGTTGGTGGTGATGCTCAGCCGCGGGGTGGTGCTACCCTCCCTCACCGGCACGATCTTGAGGCTGAAGGCAGTGTTGAAGAACCCGCTGTTGGTGGTCGAGCCCGCCGTGCCGCCAGGCCGGTCGAACTGGTTGACCAGATTGACGAAGGTGCTGTTGGTGTTGGTGGTCGAGGCATCCAGCGAGACCGCACCGGTGCTATCGATTGTGTAGGCGAGGGTGATCGTATCGTTGGAGGTGACCGCCGCGGTGCGGAAAGTGCCGCTGTCCACAGGACCGGCATTCGCAAAGCTGGCGACGATGTCCCCCTTGGCGGCAAGGGCCGTCAATGCGAGGAAGAAAGCAATGCGTGTGGAAGGCATGGATTGGGTTTTCGGGAAACGAGGGATGGCAAAGCCATCATGAAAAACGGCTGGCCCATCGGGGTGATGAGTTCAGACCATGGAGGATTTCGGAAATCGTTCGGCGAAATTCTGTTCATGAGATCAACCGACACGGCGCCGGCGGAGCAGGGCGAGC
>JBIPND010000037.1:0-10811 GCA_044374015.1 Luteolibacter sp.
GCGAATGCGGACGCATGGGTGGCATCAACCGCCGCGAAATCGGCCACGGTTCGCTCGCCGAGCGCTCCATCGAGCCGGTCATCCCTGACGAATCCGTTTTCCCTTACGCCATCCGCGTTTCTTCGGAAGTCATGGAATCCAACGGTTCCACCTCAATGGCCTCCGTTTGCGCGGGCGTCATGGCCCTGCTCGACGCCGGTGTGCCGCTCATCCGCCCGGTCGGCGGCATCTCCGTCGGACTCGTCACCGAGAACAACGCCGATGACTCGATCAAGTCCTACAAGATGCTGCTCGACATCATCGGTTCGGAAGACTTCTACGGCGACATGGACTTCAAGCTCTGCGGCACCAGCGAAGGCGTCACCGGCTATCAGCTCGACCTCAAGCTCGCCGGCCTCCCGCTCGCGATGCTTGAAGAAGCGATCCACATCGCCAAGGCCGGCCGCACCGCCATCCTTGAGAAAATGGCCGAGTCCATCTCGACCCATGGCGAGCTCAGCCCGCACGCCCCGCGCATTGTTTCCGTCAAAATCCCGGCAGACCGCATCGGCGAGCTCATTGGACCAGGCGGCAAGAACATCAAGGGCATCCAGGCCGAATCCGGCGCCGAGATCAACATCGAGGACGACGGCACCGTGCACATCTACGCTTCCAAACAAGAAGGCCTCGACCGCGCCAAGGCGATGATCGACCGCATGTTCCAGGAAATCGAAGTGGGCAAGGTTTACACCGGCAAGGTTGTTTCCATCACCCAGTTCGGCGCCTTCATGGAAGTGCTGCCCGGCAAGGACGGACTCGTCCACGTCTCCGAACTCGCCGAAGGCCGCACCGAAAACGTCGAAGACATCGTCAAAAAAGGCGACGTCATCACCGCCAAGTGCCTCGGAGTCGACGAAAAAGGCCGCGTGAAAATGTCCCGCCGCGCCTGGCTCCGCGACCAAAAAGCCGCCGAGCACGACGCCCAGCAGCCTGTCGCTGCGGAATAAGGAGTGGCGACACTCTTGTCGCCACAAAATCAGCCATCCCATCCAACCGGCGTCCTCACAAGGGCCGCCGGTTTTTTGTCTTCGTCTAAAAGTGGCTGTTGCGTCTCACAGCAGGCCGTGCTTGTGGCGTTTCGCCGCAACTCTTTCCGTCCGTCAGTTTGACAATCAGCCCGCCGAATGATCCCATCCCTCCATGGCTGCGGTCTCAACATCCTATCCCCATCTTCATCTGGATTCAGATGGGCGGGCGTGGGTGGACGGCGCGAATGTCAAGGTCATCGAGGTCGCGGCGGACTTTCTCGCCCATGGCTCCTCGGTCGAGGAAATCGCGATTCAGTATCCTCATCTCACACCTGCCATGATCCATTCCGCGCTGGCGTATTACTACGATCATCGCGAGGAATCTGATGAAGCACTCACCACGAGTCTGGACTCTTCGCGTGAAAAAGCTGTTGCTACCACGGACTCGCCGCTTCGGCTGCGTTTGGGTAAAGTCACAGCCAAGCCATGAGCGTCGCCCTCTACATGGACGTCCATGTGAGAAAGGCGGTTACGACTGGTTTGCGGATACGTGGAGTTGATGTCCTGACAGCTCGGGAAGATGGCACCGCCCGCTGGCCTGACGATCGCCTGCTCGACCGCGCCGGTGAATTGGGGCGAATCCTTTTCAGTCAGGACGACGATCTCTTGGCTGAAGCCGAACTCCGCCAGCGGGAAGGCCGCACTTTCGCAGGAGTGATCTACGCCCACCAACTCGCCATCACCATCGGCCAATGTGTGAAGGATCCGGAACTCATCGCCAAGGCGGCGGAACCGGAAGATCTCGAGAACCGGGTGGAGTTTCTGCCATTGTGAAGCACCGCCAAGTGCCTTGGAGTCGACGAAAAAGGCCGCGTGAAAATGTCCCGCCGCGCCTAGCTCCGCGACCAAAAAGCCGCTGAGCACGACGCCCAGCACCCCGTCGCTGCGGAATAAGGAGTGGCGACACTTTTGTCGCCACAAAATCACCCATCCATCCAACCGGCATCCCCACAAAAGACGCCGGTTTTTTGTTCCCCAAAAAAGTGGCGGCCGCGTCTCGCGGCAGGTCGGCTCGCGGCGTCTCGCCGCGATGCTCCTTTGTCATCGCCAACCGGAACCGCCCGGTTGTGGTGGCCACGCCGATCGAGGACTTCGAGGCGCTGATGGAACCGCCATGACCGCCATTCCTGTTCCGAGCGAGTCGGGCGCGCTGTGGGTTTCCGGCATTCGGAAAATTTCCGGAGAGCATCGGCGGTTCATCGCCGCGTTGGACCCTCAGACCGGCACTCAACTTTGGGAAAATGACTTGAACCCCGCTCGCGATGGATTCGACCGACCGGCGCAAATCCGTCACCTCAACCAAGGCGGAGCGATGGTAATAACGCCTCCACCGGGCGGAGAAGGCAAGTTTCCGTGGATCATTGAGCATCGCTCGAGCGTGAACGGCGACGTTCTCTGGCAGCGTGAAATCATGCGGGACAACGACCGTTCCCTGCAAAGAGTGCAATGGCTCGTCGATGAAACGCACAGGCAGATCGTGATTTGCTGGAACTCCGTAAGCGCCGGGCGGATGCATTTCGATTTCGCGGCGCTCGATCTGACGACCGGTGCCGGGCGATGGCATGTCCGGGACATCGTTTCTGCTGATGATTTCGCAAGTGGCGTCGAAGCGCTGACGTTGGGGCAGGATGGCGGCATCGAACTCTGGGGCAGGCAGGTGAAATCGATCATCCACACCCAGTGGTAGCGTTGGCGGATGGACCAGGGTATTCCCTATCCGCAACAGGACAGTGAAATGATCGAGCAACCGCTGCGGGCCACGCTCTCCCCGACCGACGGATCGATCAAAAATCGCGAACTGCTCGGCCGACCGAAGGAGCGCGTCACGGCCCGCTTGGCGAGACCGGGCGGGTCAGCCGAGGTGCTGATCCTGTGCCTTTTGGATCATCGGGATTCGAGAGTCTCCGATAAATCCCGACTGAACCCATGGCGGGCCGAAGCAATTCTTCATGAATTCTGGCCGGGGATTGCCAGACGAGACCCAGCTGGGGCGAGATCCACACTCGATTTTCCAAGTCATGGAACGCTCACGCCAGCCGGCGGACTTGTCCTCGGCGGCGATCCGGCGGAGGACAAGCGACAGTGGCAAATCAGAGTGTGGTGAAACCCTCGCAAGCGGCCTCCCGGCACCCGGCAGCCATTCTCCGGCCCAGATAAACTCAACCACCAATCGGCAGTTGAGATTGAGGTTGGGGAGTTAAATTGCATATCTTTGCGGCACTTGAAGACGAAAACCAACGCGCCACGGGTTTACCCTCCGGGTAAAAGAGAACTGAATTTCACATTCCTTCATGCCGGCGGGCAGTTTCATCTTCACAGCAGCGAAGAAGCGCTCACGGCGCATAACGGTGGGTGGCGCGGGATCATTACTGGGAACGCTGCAGGGTGATCTCCGAGTTGGCCGTAAACTACCCCGTGCCCCCGCACCGCCAACAACGCCACCCCCGTGGCCGACATCCTCAAAGCCTTCTCACTTAACTGCCTGGTTGGCGGCATCGGTTTCGCGCATGGCCGGTGCCAGCAAGACGACGGGGTGGGGCTGCCTTCCCGCCGGGCCGCTGCGCTCGCGAGAATGGACCTCAAGCGACTCCTGCCACGAACGAAATCTCCGATCCAATTTTACCCTCCAAATGATTCGTTATTTAGCAAAATAAATTGCAAATCTTGAGCGCGGTGTCGGTGCCAGGCGGCGTTCGATGTTGCAATGGAAAATTCGTTGGCTTCCTGCGATGGCGCGGCAACGGCTCTGGAACATTGCCGCAAGGTCGCCGCAAGGTCGGGCCATCCTCACTGCAATCTCAGCGCGTCCAGTTGGATGGATCATTTTGGGTTGGTGTGGGTGGCGTGTTTCGACTAGGGTCCCCACCCCTAAGGGAAATTTATGGCGATACAAGGTGAAGAACTGGCTCTGGCTTGCGCGAAAGCGGCAGATGATATCAAAGCGGAAAACATCCGGGTGTGGGACATGCGCGGGGTTTCGAACCTCACGGACTACATGATTGTGTGCTCGGGCACTTCGATGCCGCAGTTGCGGGCGATTCTGCGCGATGTGGCAGGCGACGTGGAGGAACAGCACGGGGTGAAACCGGTCAACAGCGAGGGCAAGGCGGACACCCGCTGGGTGGTGCTCGATTACATCGATGTGATGATCCACGTGATGGATCAGGAATTGCGCGATTACTACGGCCTCGAGGAACTGTGGAAAGACGCCACAGAAGTGAGCTGGCGACAGCCGGGTTGAAAATTCAGGGAATAAGCGCCGGTTCACTCGCTCCTATCCGTGCCGATGAGTGAATTTGCAGATCTGGTGGATGCCCATTACCAAGCGTTGTTTCGCTTCGGGATGTCGCTGACCCGTGATGTGGACCGGGCTTCGGATCTGGTGCAGGAGACTTTCTGCATCTGGGCGGCCAAGGGACACCAGTTGAACGACCGCTCGAAAGCCAAAACCTGGCTGTTCACGACGCTTCACCGTGAGTTTTTGAACCAACGACGGCGCGCGGCGAAATTTTCCGACGAGCCGCTCGACGAGGAGGCCACGGCGGCGGTGGAGGATTCGCAGGACAATGCGGAACGGCAGATGGACGGGCAGCGGGCGCTGGAAGTGTTGGGCGGCTTGGAGGAAACCTACCGGGCACCGCTGGCTTTGTTTTATCTCCAACAGCACAGTTACAAGGAAATCGCGGAGATTCTGGATGTGCCGATCGGCACGGTGATGTCGCGGCTCTCGCGTGGCAAAGAAATGCTGCGGCGGCGGATGACCAGCGAGCCATCGAGCGCGCCGAAGAATATTTTACAACTCGAACCCGGAGGGATGCACCGCCATGGATAAGGAACAAGCACGCTTCGTCTTGCGAAGCTTCCGACCGGATGGAGCGGACGTGAATGATCAGGACTTCGCCGAGGCCCTGGCCTTGGCGATGGAACACCGCGAACTCGGCGAGTGGCTGGCGGGCGAGCGGGCGTTTGACGCGGCGTTTGCGAAGGCGCTCGGCTCGGTCGATCTGCCGGCGAATTTGCGGGAGGAGATCATCGCCTGTCTCGCCGGGGAGCGTGGCGATTTTCCGCAAGCGGAGGATCCCACGGATTCACTTTTGATCGGGGCTTTCGCCTCGATCCAGCCACCCGCTTCGTTGCGGGACGAATTGATCACCGCGATGGAGCGGACGAGACTGGGACAGCGGAGCGAAAGTTCGTTCTGGCGGCGGGCGGGGATTCCACTGGCGGCTGCGGCCGGAATCGCACTGGCGTTTGTGTTCACGCGGCAGGGCGCACCCGCAGGTGCGGCCATCGTCGCCGGCGGCCAGGTGCGGAGCGAGGTGGTGCAGGCGAGTTTTATCCGCACCGTCGAATCGCCGTCATTCGATCTCGAAGTGAAACAGGACGACCCCAGCGCGTTGGTCCGGCATTTGAGGGAGCGCAAGCTGCCTTGCCCGGGGTGCCTGCCGCCGGGACTTGAGCGGGCGAAAAGCATCGGTTGCCGCGAGCTGGTGATCGACGGCAAACGTGGCTCGGTGATTTGTTTCAATCTCGGCATGGATGGCATGGTCCACCTGATGGTCTTCAGGCGTGAGGATCTGCAGGGGGATTTCCCGGGATTGGACAGCCCGCGGCTGATTCAGGAAGGAAGCTGGGCGTCGGCGCAGTGGCAGACCGACCGGAAGGTGTTCATCCTGCTGGGCAAAACGCAGATGGAAACGCTGGCCAATCTGCTCTAACGAGCGGTGCCGCCGGCCATCGCCAGGCGGGTGGATGCCGCACGGTAGAGGCGGAGTTTTCCGTAGCTGATCCGGCCTTCGAGCTGGTCAAAAACCGGCTTGAGCGAGACTTCGTCGTAGCCATCGAGCGCGGCTTTCATTTCCCGTTCTTCGTCGGCGCTGTAAATCGCGCGGGGATCGATGAACTCGCCGTTTTCGATGGCTTGGGCGAGGTGGTTCTCGATGGTGGATTCCGCCAGCCCGCGGGTGGTCGCGATTTCGGGGATGGATTTCCCGGCGCGCCAGAAGGCGAGGGTGGCCTGGGCGGTGTCGTTGAGGCCGTCGGAGGATTTGGGTTTGGGCGCTTGAAAGCTGGCCGGTGCCGAAGGCAGGGGGGCGAATTCCTGCGGGGGGTGGTCCTGCAACCAAGCGGCGATGGCGGATAGAAACACCCCGCCGTAATCCTCCAGTTTTTTCTCGCCCACGCCGGGGATGCGCAGCAGCGCCTGGCCGTTGCGCGGGTAGTCGCGGCAGAAGTGGCGGAGCGTGACGTCGGAAAACACCACATAGGGCGGCAAGTTTTTCGCGTCCGCGATCTGCTTGCGGACGAGCCGCAAGGCCTCGAACAATCCGGTGTCGCACGGGATGTCCCCGGCGCGCACCGCGGTGGCCTGCATGCGGTGGGTGGCGAGCGGGCGGGTGAGCATCAGGGTGCTGCGGCTTTTCAGGAGATCGACGCCCTGTTGGCTAACAGAGACGGTTTGAAACATGTCCTGGCTGGCGGCTAACAACCCTTCGCGCAGCAACTGCCGCCCGAGGTCCACCCAATACGGCCGCGGCTGGTCCTTGCCGATGCCGTGGGTTTTGAGTTCGTGGTGTTTCCAGCGCTGGATTTTTTCGGACATGCCGCCGGTGAGCACCTCGGCGATGTGGGTGAGTCCGACGCTGAAGCTACCGGCCTGGCGGATGCGCAGGACGCAGCTGAGGAGTTTCTGGACATCGATGGTGGCATCCCACTTCTCGCGGGGTTCGAGGCAGTGGTCGCAGCCGGCGCAGTTGGCGAGCGGCCAGGTCTCGCCGAAATAACCTAACAAACTGATCCGCCGGCAGGCGTCGTTTTCGGCGAAATGCACCATTTGGTCGAGCTGGTCGTGGGCGACCTTGCGCGCCTGCTCGTCGGGGATTTCGTCGAGGAACTTCACGTATTTCATGAAATCGCCACGGGAAAAAAGCAGCAGGCAATCGGCGGGCAGGCCATCGCGGCCGGCGCGGCCGGTTTCCTGATAGTAACCTTCGATGTTTTTTGGAAGATCCGCGTGGATGACGTAGCGCACGTTCGGTTTGTTGATGCCCATGCCGAAGGCAACGGTGGCGCAGACGATGCGGGCTTCGTCGCGCAGGAAGGCGTCCTGGTTGCGGGCGCGCTCCGCGGGATCGAGCCCGGCATGATAGGCGACGGCGGAGAGGCCGTTCGAGCGCAGGATTTCGGCAAAGGCCTCGGTGTTTTTGCGGGATTGGCAATAGACGATGCCGGAGTCCAACGGCCGGGATTTTGCGAAATCGCAGACCTGGTTGGCGGCGCGGGATTTTGCGACGACCTGGTATTTCAGGTTCGGCCGGTTGAAGCTGGCGAGGAAAACGGCGGGGTTTTGCAGCTCCAGTTGTTTTAAAATATCCTCGCGCACGCGCTCGGTGGCGGTGGCGGTGAGGGCGAGGATCGGGATCTCGCCAGTCCACTGGCGGACCTCTTTCAAGCGCCGGTATTCCGGGCGGAAATCGTGGCCCCACTCGCTGATGCAGTGGGCCTCGTCCACCGCCAGCGCGGTCACTTTCCAATCCCGCAGGCGCGGCAGGAAATCGGCGAGCATCAACCGCTCCGGGGCGACGTAGAGCAGTTGGTATTCGCCGCGGCCGAGGCCGTCGAGCCGCTCGCGGGCCTCGGACGGATCGAGCGTCGAGTTGAGAAATGTCGCGCTCACTCCCGCCGCCTGGAGTTGATCCACCTGGTCCTTCATCAGCGCGATGAGCGGGGAAACCACGATCGTCAGGCCCTCGCGGACCAGCGCCGGAAGCTGGTAACAAAGGCTTTTTCCGGCACCGGTCGGCAGGATGGCCATCGCATCCCGGCCGTTGAGCGAAGTTTCCATGATTTCGCGCTGCAGCGGGCGGAACTCGTCGTAGCCGAAAGTCTGCTTGAGGCGGCTGGCTAAATGTTGCAGGCTCATGGCACCATCAAAAAACTAATCATTTGAACAGGTCAAGCAGGAAATGCCGAAAATCCAGCTGCGTCGTCCGCCCAGCAACCTCAGGCGCGCCGACGTCCCCGTCGGCACTGCGCATGGAAAGCCAACGAAAGCTGCGGACGGCACTTCGTTGTCACCTCATTCTCATGCCAACGAGGACGTTGGCGTTCCCGGGGGGGCGGTCATTGTGGCTTGCCGATTCCGCGGGGCCGGACTCTCTTTGTGGAAAGTGATTTTCTCCCCATGAATCCGCGCGGCATTTTCAGATCCCTTGCGATGCTGGTAACCTTGGCACTGCCGTCCGCCGCGCAGGATGAGGACCTCGAGACGTTGGTGAACCGGGCCCACGCCGCGATGGAAGCCGGGCGCTGGCAAGAGGCGCTCGCTTCCAACACCGCGGCGACGGAGCGCTTTGGCAGAAAGGATCCGCTGCGGACTTACGGCGCGCAATTTGGTGCGATCCACTACCGCAAGGGCATCTGCGAGATGAAATTGAAACGCTGGGACGAGGCGATGGGGTCGTTTGAAATCTGCTACCGGGATTTCCCGAACGACGGCGCGACGGCGGAAAACGCCAACCTGTTCCAAAAAATGGCGCTGCTCAAGTGGGGCGAGGCCGCGATGGCGGCGGAAAATTGGGAGCTCGCCCTCAGCCGTTTCCGCAAATTCACCCTCGAGCGCGACAAGCTCCGCGACGTCTTTCCGCGCGGCGTTTTTTACATCAGCAACGCGGTCTGCCACTATCGGTTAGGCCGGGTTCCCGAAGGCAACGAAAACCTCGAAATCGCCATTCGCAACCAGCGCCAATTCCCGACGCCGGCTGAGGGAGTCATCGCCGGTTTTCAAGCGCTTGCCACCGCCACGATCTCGCAGAAAAACGAGCAGGCGCTGTTGGATTTCATCGGCAAAAACCGCGGTGAGCTGATGTTGGAGCCCGCGCTCATGCACCGCTACGCGCGGGTGTTTTTGAAACTCGCCGGCGATGCGGTTGCCGCCGGGATGACCCGCGCGGCGTTCGCTCTATATTCGTTCGTGCCGGCCACCGCAGCGGCGCTGGATGATGCCAAGGCACGCGGCCTGCCGGAAAATGAAATCACCGCCCTCGAAGCGGAACGCGCCGGAAAAAACTCGCCGGAAATGATCAAACTCGCCGGCGTCGCCTATCTCCACGAAACCCACGGCAACCTGCGCGGCGCGATCGCCGCCTATCAGCAGCTCGAGAGCGGTTTCCCGCACTCGGAAAACCGCGAGGCGAATCTCTTCAACCTGATCCGCACCTCGTCCCGGATCGGCCAATCCGATCAAATCCGCGCCGTCGCCGCCACTTTCCTCCGCGATTTTCCGACTTCACCGCACGTCACCGAACTGCGGTCCCTGCTGGAAGGAGCCACTCCGCCATGAAAACCCTCCGCCACCTCCTCTGGCTACCCGCCCTCGCCATCGCCGTGGCGGCGGCCGAAAAAACCGCCGCCACCCGCGAGACGGAACCGCTGGAACTCGCGCTGGCAATGGAACTCTATCAGGCAAGGAAATACGCGGCGGCGCGGGAAAAATTCAGCGCCTTGAAGGAGTCGTCCAAATCCCTCGCCGCCGCACCTGACAACCCGTCCACCCTCGCCGGGTTTTACGAAATGGAATGTTTCCGCAAACTCGGCGACCTCGACCGGCTGGCCGCCGCCTTGCCCAGCTTCGTAAAAACCCCGCTCACCCGGAAGCACCAGCTCCGCCAGCTCGATCTCTATCTGCTGTGGCTGCTCGTCAGGGACAAAAACTGGCCGCGGCTGGAGGCAGCCGCCGAAGATCTAACCGCCGAACGGCTTCCAGCAGACCAGCGCGCCCAGGTCGCCTATTGCCACGCCCTCGCGCTGGAAGGCTTGGGCCGCACGGACGAAGCGATCACCGCCTATCAGACCGCGCTCACCGCGGATGGCGGAGGCTCCGAAGAAATCACCCGGCAGGCGGTGCTGCGGATTCTCCGAATCCATCTGGCCGACCCCGGCGTGCAGGCAGCGATCAAGAACCCGGACTCCCGGGATGAAAATTCCACCGCCCACCGCGATTTATCGGAAGCCGCGGCGCTAGCCGCGCTGTTCGAGCTTGCGCTCGGGGGCGACACCCCGCTGCCCGCGGCGATGCGGGTTTTTTTGCCTAAGTTGCGTTGATAGTTCAGTCAATTGAACCAGCCTGCGCCCATGACTCATGAGCAGCGCGCCGCGTGGATTAGAAGGATCGTGGTGCTGTTGCTGGCGGCCGGGATTGTCGTCGGCGTCTGGTTTTACCCGAAGCCCAAGGACGAGGCGGCCACGCCGGAAGCCCCGCCGAAATCCGTCACCAGTCCTGAAAACGGGCTGGCCCTGATTCACGACCACCGTCCCCGGCATGACCCCGGCTTCCAAATAGGCGGGCGTCTTCACGGACTGCGGGATTCATTCCGGCTTTCATTCATCATCCTTTTCCCAAGATCTTCATCCGGCTTCAGACTGACGAAGTGTCGACCTTTGGCTGGACCATCAGCTGCCGCGGACGGCGATTTTTTCCGCCTTGAGCCAGCGTTTCAGGACGCCGGGATCGGCGGTTAGATTGCCCAGCATGCGCCAGTTCGATTTGGCGAGGACCTGGGCTTCGGTGCGGTCTTCATCGACCACGCACCACGGGCGCGAGCCGGAGGAGTGGATGAAACGGAAGCCAGCCTGGCGCACCACCAGAAAGGCGACATGGGTGTCGAGGCCTACCAGATAGATTCCGGGCTCCGCCAGTTCGACGCCGGCGGCGAAGGCCGGGTAATCCCTACCGACGGTTAGAAC
>JBIPND010000510.1:0-3384 GCA_044374015.1 Luteolibacter sp.
TGCTCGATGATGCCCTGCACCGGGCGGAGATCGAGGCGGTTTCCGAATTCGCCCTGCCGCTGCAATCGCGGGCGCTGACCCACCTGCTGAACCTGCCAGAGCCCGAGGCCGAAATCTGGATCGGCTGGGGCATCCATGTCTTCAAGGTGGCCGGTGGCGAATTCAAAACGGAGAATGTGCTGGATCACTACCTCCACGCGCAATTCGACCGCGCCGAACAAATGCCGGGCGAAGATTTTTTCAGTGCTCTAACACAGGCGGACTATCAGGGCCGCAAGCTCACCCGCGACGAATGCATGGGTTTCGCCAACCTCGCCTTCGCCGGCGGGCGTGACACGATCATCCACACCGTGACCTCCATCCTCGCGTACTTCGGCAATCACCCGCAGGCGCTCGAGGTCCTGCGCGCGGATCCGCGGCGCATCACCCTCGCGAGCGAGGAATTCTTCCGCGTGTTCATGCCGCTCACCCAGATCGGCCGGGTGTGCACGGCGGACGTCACGCAGCACGGCGTCACCGTGCCGGCGGGCGAGCGCATCGGTCTCTGCTGGGCCTCGGCCAACCACGACGAGTCGGTCTTCGACGACCCTCAGGAAATCCGCCTCGACCGCAAACCCAACCCCCACGTCGCCTTCGGTTTCGGCGAACACCTCTGCCTCGGCGCGCCCCACGCCCGGCTGATCGTCCGCGTCCTGCTGGCACAACTGTGTCGGAAAATCCAGCGCATCGAAGTGCTCGAAGCCGTCGATCAAATCGAACAAGAGGCGAAATTCACCCGCAAGGTGGGCTTCGTAAAACTCAGGCTGCGGCTGCTGCCGGTCCCGTAAAGAGGAAGATGATGAACCACGGAACACACAGAATACACGGAAAATGAGAGGGTTATGGTCGTCATTGAACGTAATCTTCAGATGAGGTGAATCAAAGTCATCAGGAATTAAAGATTCGTGAGATTCGTAAGATTCGTGGTTCCTAAATTCCCTTTTAGGGTAAGCGAACTCTCACGGCCCGACGATCGGCAGATGGGGATGGGCGCGGATCTCCGCCTTCAATTCCTCCGCACGCGCGCGCAGCGATGCCACCTTGTCGGGAAATTCAGCGCTGCGGTCGATCAGTTCGCCGGTGTCGTCCGTCAGGTGGATCAGGAAAGGAGCGGCGGCGGAATCCGGTTTCAGGGCGTCGCGGTATGGCTTGATTTTCGCCGTCTGCTCGGGGGTTTCCGTTTCCACTCCGGGTCCTTGCAAGGCGTGCCGCCGGTCGAAAAACAACTTCCACTCGCCGACGCGGATCGCCTGGGGCTCGGCGTCCATGCCATGCCATAACAGCAGCTCCCGGCGCGGGTGTTGGTCCGTCTTTCCTAACAACGTCTCCCAGAGATCGAGGCCGTCGATTTTCGGTTTGCCGCAGCTCTGGCCCGCCCAGTCGATGCCGCAGGCGCGGCTCAACGTGGGCAGCAAATCCATCGCACTCACCAGCGCGCCGATCTCGCGGCCGGCCGGGATGACGCCGGGCCAGTTGATGATGCAGGGCACCCGGGTCCCGCCTTCGAGCGCCGACCATTTTTGCCCGCGGAACGGGCTGGCGCTGGCTTGCTCGCCGTTTTGCGGGCCGTTGTCGGAACAAAAAACGACAAGCGTCCGCTCGCGGATTTGCAACGCCTCCAGCGCGGTTAGAATTTCACCGATGCAGTGGTCGAGCTCCTCGACCACGTCGCCATACGCACCGAATTTCGAGCGGCCTTCCCACTCCGGATGCGGCTCGACCGGGAAGTGCGGCGCGGTGTAGGGGAGATAGAGGAAAAACGGTTGTTCGCGCTTGGCGCGGATGAATTCCAGCGCCTGGTTCGTGAATTGCCGCGTCAGCAAGCGGTTGTCAAAGGGCTGCTCGACGACCTCGTCGCCACTGCGCAGCAAATCCGTCTGGTTGTTGCTGGAGGGGATATAATACGTCCAGTCGAAGCCCTGGCGGTGAGGGCGCGTCGCCGGCAGGTCGCCGATGTGCCACTTGCCGGAAATCCCGGTGGCATAGCCTGCCGATTGGTAGATCTCGGCGATCGTCAGCGCCTCCGGACTCATGCCGTCGCGCATGCCCATTTTGTAGCCCACCACGCCCTGGGTCCAGCCGAGGCGGACCGGATAGGCTCCCGTTAGCAGCGACATCCGCGACGGCGTGCAGACCGTTGCCGCCGAGTGGAAATCGGTCAGCCGGGCACCGCTGGCGGCCAGTTGGTCGAGCACCGGCGTGCGGATCGCCGGGTGACCCTGGCAGCCGAGATCGCGGTAGCCGAGGTCGTCCACCAGGATCAGGATCACGTTCGGCTGGCGCGGAATTTCCTGCCCGGCAGCAACCGCCACCAGGCCATGCAAGACCGCAAAAGTGAGCAGGGCAGGGCCGGGGAATTTCATTCTAACAAATTTCATGACGGGCTCATGGTTGGATTTTCGCAGCCATTTCCAGCGCCACGGGCGGCAGCCTGGCGGATTCCAACCACACGCCGAGGTGGCCCGACGGCGGGGCGGATTTGTTTCGGCGGCCATTCTGGCGGAGCAACGCTTTGACGGCAAGGGTGATCTTGCCGTTGGCGAACGCGGGCAGCAGTTCGTTGAAAACAAACGCGCCGCGGGCATCGCCACCGCCTTTGGAATCGCCGCCTTGCACCTCGCTGACGAGCTTGCCATTCAGATAGAGGGCGAATCCCTCGCCGGACCACGCGTGTCCGGCTCCGCCGCCGATGATCCGGTAGCGCTGGTCGTGGTCGAGGCTCGGCACGTCGAAGGTCTGGCGCATCCGCAGCACTTCGTGGTCCCACAGCGTCTTGGGCGTGATGTGGCAACCGCAGTAGGAAACCTTGCAGCCGGGAATCCACGCTTCCAGCGCGCCGTTCTTCTGACCGAAGGGTGCCGCCACGCTCTTCCATCCCGCGTTGGCGGCGTCGAAGTCCATGGGCAAACCAATTTTCCGAACCGGCGGGGAGGGTGACATCCTGATAGGGGTCGCCTTCGGGGCCGTCCTTTTTCTCGGCGGGATCGAAGGTGGGGTGCTGCCATTCGGCGTTCTGCATTTCCGGGCCGAAGGGTTTCCAGTGGTGGTCGTCGATGCCGCACAGCTGATGGTAACGGATCATTTGATCGAGCTGGCTGGATAGAACCGGCGAGGGTTCTTCTTGAGCGCGGTCTTGGTGGGCACCGCCTGACCGCCTTCGCTTTTTCGATAGATTTCCTTGCCGTCGAGCCCCACCACGCAGTGGCTGCTGGTTTCGAATCCGGCGTGGAGTTCATAGGTGCCGTCGTCCATCGTTTGGCGGTCAAATGCCGGTCAAACGGCGGTGGATGGAGCGAGAAAAGGCGGGCTGATGGTCCGTTCTTCCGCGGCTGGGAACGCCGATGT
>JBIPND010000511.1:0-3383 GCA_044374015.1 Luteolibacter sp.
AACTGAGCTGCGACACACAGCTTTACGCAACCAGAAAAAGCAAAGCGCGTGCCAATCCAATCTTCAGGATTTTTTGATATTGGTAACCAGTGTTTTGCGCAGAATATAATTTTAGAGGGATGGCTGAGGAGGCCGCGAGTGGAAAGTTTTTCGACAGGTTGGTGTGACGGGTGTAATGATTTCCATGCGCAGCCCTTCGCCGGTGTGGATGGCGCGAAAGCGACGAGGGCTGATGCGGAAGAATTGCTGGGGTGCCCGAGGGAACGGCAGGCCTGGGTTTGGAATGCCATTCCTTTGGGTTGCATCGTCGGCGGATTTTCGTGAACTTCCACGCATCTCACCATGATCAAAAATCAAATTCTCACTCTTGCGATGTCCGCTCTTGCCACCGCGGTGGCGCTGGCGGCTCCCGTCCGCTTGATCACGCTCGATCCGGGGCATTTCCATGCGGCGTTGGTTCAGAAAACGATGGTCGCGGGCGTGGATCCGGTCGTGCACGTCTATGCGCCGCCCGGCCCGGAGCTCGACCGCCACCTGGCGCTGATCGAAGGTTTCAACACGCGTGCGGAAAACCCGACGAAGTGGGAAACCCAAGTGCGTTCCGGTCCCGATTACCTGGAGGAAATGCTGCGCGAGCGTCCCGGCAACGTGGTGGTGATTTCCGGCAACAATGCGAAAAAATCCCGCTACATCCTCGAATGCGTCAAGGCCGGACTGCATGTGATGGCGGACAAGCCGATGGCGATCAACCCCGAGGGTTTTGCGTTGATCGAAGAGGCCTACCGGATCGCCGCGGAGAAACAACTGGTGCTGTTGGACATCATGACCGAACGGCATGAGATCACCACGATGTTGCAAAAGGAATTTTCGCGCTTCCCCGAGGTGTTCGGCGAGCAGGACAAAGGGACGCCGGAGCGTCCGGCGGTGACCAAGGAGAGCGTGCACCATTTCTCCAAGCTGGTGAATGGCGTGCCTTTACAGCGGCCGCCGTGGTTCTTCGATCCCAAGCAGCAGGGCGAGGCGATCGTCGATGTCACCACCCACCTGGCGGACCTGGTGCAGTGGGAATGTTTCCCGGGTGAAATCATCGCTCCGTCCGAGGTGAAGGTTCTATCCGCGCGCAGTTGGAACACGCCGGTGAGTTTCAAGCAGTTCAAAAAAACCACCCGGTTGGATGCCTGGCCGGAGTATTTGAAACCCCTGGTGGATGCCGATGGGGTGTTGCAGACTCCCGCGAATGGTGAGTTCACCTACACGCTGCGTGGCGTGCACGCGAAGGTTTCGGTGCTGTGGAAATTCGAAGCGCCCGCTGGAGCCGGTGACACGCATGACTCGCTTCTGCGCGGCACCAAGGCCTCGCTGGTGATCCGCCAGGGCGCGGAGCAGGGCTACAAGCCGGTCCTGCAGATCGAGCCTGCGGCCAAAGCGGATGACGCCTGGCGCGCCGCTCTAACTGCAGCGGTGGCGAAGATTTCCGAAAGCTATCCCGGCATCGCCGTGAAGGAAATCGACGGCCGCTGGGATGTGGTGGTTCCCGACGCCTACAAAGTCGGCCACGAGGCGCACTTTGGCCAGGTGACCGAACAATTTCTCGGCTACCTCCAAGGCAAACCGGTGCCTGCCTGGGAGGTTCCCAACACGTTGACCAAATACCGCACGCTGATGGAGGCGTGGCGGATCAGCCGGTGAGTTTGGTTATCTGGGTGCGATGACGACGGCATGTTCGTCATAGCGGACCTTGGCCCCGGTTTGGTCGGTGATGTATTTCATCACCGCCCGGGCCGGCATGTTTTTCAGGTTGAGCGTGATCTTGCGGTCGGCGAAAACGCCTTTGGAATCCTCGATCACGAAATTCGGGGTCACCTCCTCATTGGACTGCTTTTCGATGATCAGGCTGAGGCCTTCGAGCGCTTCCTGGAGCGACGCGGCGTCGAGTTGGTAGACTGGGATCATGACGGCACCGAACTTGGCCTCGCGGCCTTTCGCGGCGATGCCCGCCGAGTTGATTTTCAGCTGGCCGAGGCTGTAGCGGGCGTTGGCGTTTTTCGGATTGGTCCGCAGTGCGCTGGTGTAGAGTTCCTGGGCGGTGGCGGGATCTCCGGCTTTTTCGGCGGCTTGGCCTTGTTTGTAAAACGCCTCGGATTGTTGGGCGGGGCTTTGGGCGAATGCTTGGGAAACCAGGGTTCCGGCAATGAGGATGGGGATGAGTTTTGACATGTGTTTGAGGGATTTTTAGCAACCACTCATCTAGCATGCGTTTTTCCCGGGGACAACCTGTAAAATGAGATCGCCAGCGCAAGCGCGCTCAAACCCAGGGTTCCCCAGTCGCCGATGCGCGCGTAGAGCGAAAAGGTCGGCTTCAGCGGCACCTTCAGCTCGGTGAGCAGCGAGCCGCGGGTGAAATGGCTGCCGGCCGTATCGGTGAGGATTTGCGGCGCGCCGGTGTCCGGGTGCGCGGTGGAGCCGGTGGAATCGATCGCCGCGCTCAACCCGCTGTTGGCGCAGCGCAGCATCGGCCGCCGCAGTTCGATGGCGCGGAAGCGCGCGAACTGGAAATGCTGGGCCGCCGCCGCGGATTGTTTGAACCAGCCATCATTGGTCACATTGATGATCACCTGCGGCCCGGGACGGACGAACTTGCGGGTCAGCCGCGGCACCGAATCCTCGAAACAAACCGTCGGGATCGCCCCGACCCTGGTTTCCCCGATCGGGATATCCAGCGGCTCGAGCGACTCGCCGGGGGTGAACGATCCGCCGTATTCCGCGCCCGATTGTTGCTCGTAGATGCGTTTCAAAAACGGGATGGAATCGACGAAGGGAATGGTCTCGCCGAAGATCACGAGGTGGCGCTTGCGGTAGGTTTGCAAATCATCCGCGGGCGACATCACCGCGATGGAATTGTAGGCGCGGCCTTTGTCTTTGAATGCCAACTGCTCGCCTGACTTCTCCGCTTCCAGTTCGTTCACGCCGTAAATCAACTGGAACGGCCCCGCCTCGCGGACCCGGGCGACGGTGTCGAGGTTGATCTGCCAGGTGCCCCATTCGCCGGTTTCGGTGCGCAGGATTCTGCCGGTGAGAGCGGTCTCCGGCCACATCACCCAGTCGGGAAAAGTGGCGGCGGATTGGAGGCCTTTCAAAGTCTCGTCCTCGAGCGCCATGTGCATTTCCACATCGGTCCACAACATCCGCGCCGCTTCCTGCGGAATGTTCAACTGCACCAGCAGGGTTTTCAGCCGGATCGACTCCGCGCCATTTTCCAACCGAATCCGCACCACCCCGTAAACCGCCAGCAGGCCGATGAGCGCGGCGGCGATTCCAAAGTCCATCCACGATTTGCGGCTGACTGCTAACACCACCACTGCTTGGAAAAACACCACCACCAA
>JBIPND010000512.1:0-3381 GCA_044374015.1 Luteolibacter sp.
CTAGCAGGCTGGGATTGAAGTCGGGTGACCGGGCTACTTTCCGAGATCAAACAGGTTTCTAGGATGGGCAACGCTGCATGAGGGCCCAGTTCATCCGAAGCTCCAGACATCATGCTAAACGTGTAGATGCCAGTGTTGACGGCGTTTCGGACAGGGGTTCGACTCCCCTCGCCTCCACCATTTTAAAATGACCCGTAACGAGATCTAAATGAGCTTGTTACGGGTTTTTTGTGGGCATTTTTGAAGGGCTCATATTGGCAAAAAATCCGTGTGTCTTCCGTGCGATTAGGTAGCCTCAGACATCCTGACCTACCCCCGGAAATCAAGGCATTGCGCCGGCGTGCCGTGGAAATGGAATGAACCTCATTCTGGATTTTCTTCACGATCCTGCCATGCTTCGCGGCGATGCCACAGCGACAACTTCCCATCTTCCCTGACGACTGCACCCCCATCACGCCGGATCTCGCCTTCCAGCGTTGCGGGGACACCGTCATCTATCTCAACGGCCAACTGCCCGTCTTCACCCATGCCGTGGATGATCTCGCCTCCTTTCGCATGTTCACCAGCCAGCTTTGCATCAACGGCAGCGCCACCCAACCGCAGATCGTCCGCGCTTTCGGCGTGCCGCTGACCACCGTCAAGCGCATGTGCGCCAAATTGCGCCGCGAGGGAGCGGCCGCGTTTTTCGCCCCCAAGCCGCGCCGCGAAGGCTCCAAGCTTACCGATCCAAACCCATCGCCTACCGGGCCGAAAGTGCGCTGGTGGCCAAAGTGCGGGAACATCTCAAGCGTCACGCCGACGCGCGAAGCTTCGTTCGCGGCCTGATGGCCACCACGGTCAACCTGCGGCCCGACCCGGCAAGTTCCTATCACCGCTCCCCGCTCAATCCCGCGCCTTCAAGACGCCGACCATATCGAGTTTGGCGATCATGCGGCTGACGAGGGCGAAGGAGAGAACCGACGCGGTGAGCACCACGATGATCGCAATCGAGTAGGTGTGCGGCTCGATGACGATGGGCAGGCGCACGGTTTCCGTGCTGAAGGAGGACATGATGAACAACGCCAGGCCGCGCCCGAACAGCAGGCCGAAGGGAATGGCGAGCAAGACCAGCATCGCCAGCTCGCCGACGAGCACGCCGCGCACTTCCGCCAGCGAAAACCCGACGACGCGCAGGGTGGCCAGCTCACGGCTGCGCTCTGACAGTGCGATGCGCGCGCTGTTGTAAACCACACCGAAGGCGACGATGGTGGCGAGCACGAAGTAGAGCTTGCGGATGATGCCGATGCTCTGGCCGGTGGTCTCGCGGAAGGCGGCGAGTTGGTCGCGTTTCACCTTCACCACCGCGGCCTGCGGGGTGTCCTTGATCTCGCGCATGAATTCGTCCCAACGGCTGTGATCGAGCGCGAGATAGGCACCAGTGACCGTGTCGCCTTCTTGCATCGCCCGCCGCAGTGCGGAAATATCCATGTAGGCCGCGACGCCCGCGAAGTCGGTGACCAGACCGCGGATCGGCACTTGCAGCACCGGGCGGCGTCCCTCCAACACCTCGATCTCCACCAGATCGCCGATGCGCGCGCCGATGACCTTGGCCAGCATTTCCGACATTAACAATCCCTCCTCCGGCATGGTGATGGCATGGCCCTTGTCGTCTAACAATCGGCTGAGGTTCGCGTCCGGGGCGATGCCGGTGACTGAGAGTTTCCGCTGGCGGTGGCCGAATTTCAACCGCGCCTGCACGCTGCGGATCGGCTCCGCGCGGATCACTCCGGGCAGGTGGCCGAGGTCATGGAAAGCCCTGCCCGAGCCCGGCTCGGTTAGGAAAACCGCGACGTCCTGCCGCTGCTGGCTGTTCCACTGGAAGGTGAGCAGATAGTCGATGCTGTCGGCCATCGCGCCGGGCAGGACCATCAGCCCGGTGGCGAGCGCCAGCCCGCTGGAGGTGAAAACCGCCTGCCACGGCCGCCGCTCGATGTTGCGCAAGGCCATCCGGAAGGTGGGGCTGAAAAACCGCGTGAGCCCGATCCGCTCGAACAACGAGGGCTTGAAATCCGCCGGCGGCTCGGGACGCATGGCATCGGCCGGAGGCAGTTTCACCGCCTGCCACACGACCGTTAGAACGCCGAGCACCGAGGCTCCGATGCTGATCAGAAGCGCCAGCCCGAGGGCGCTGTAGTCCATCGTGAAAACCAACGAGGGAAACCGGAAAAACATCGTGTAAAGATCCACCAGCCCCGACCCTAACAATCTTCCGCCGATGGCACCCATCAGCGTGCCGAGCGTGCCGATGACCAACACGAATTTCAAATAATGCACGCCGACCTGCCGCGACGAATATCCGAGGGCTTTGAGCTGGGCGATTTGCTCGCGCTGGAGCCTGACGATGCGGGCGAGCACCGCATTCACCATGAAGGCGGCCACGCTGAGGAAGACGAGCGGATAGGCGACTGATAGAGAAGTGAGCACGCGCAGTTCGTCGTCCAGCCGCTGGGCGGACGGCTGCTCCTTGCGGGTGAAAGCGCCACGCGCGCCGTAGGGTGCGAGGATGCGGTCCATTGCCTCGATCACCGGTTCCGGCGCGGCACCCGGCGCGAGATCGATGACGACGTCGTTGAACGCGCCATCGAGATCGTAGGCCACGGCGAGCGCGCGGTAGTTCATCCAGATGACGCTGAATAGTTTGTGGTTCGGCAGGGTTTCGCCGGCCCTCGCTTCGAAGACGTATTCGGGGGAAAGCCCGATGCCGCAGATTTCCAGGGTTTCGCGCCGGCCGTTGATCACCGCGACCAGCGAGTCGCCCGGGCGCAGGCGGTTTTCATTGGCGAAGGATTCGCCCAACACCACTTCGCGCCGTTCGTCCGAGCGCGGGAAACGGCCGCTGCGCAAAAACAGGCGGTTGAGTTTCTGCGGGCCGCCGTCCTCGGGGAGTGAAATGATGTGGCCGGTCGCAGGTTCTGATAGGCCGGGGAGATCCAGCGTCACATCCACCGCCACGCGGGCTTCGACGGTGGCGACGCCGGGCAGCGTGGTGAGTTGCTCGGCGACGGCAAGCGGCGCGCGTTTCAGGCTGCCGAAAATGTCCGCCATCGCGTTTGTCTGATAGTAAGCGGCGCGTGTCGTCTCCAGCGTCATGATCAGGCTGCGGGTCATGATCATCATCGCCAGCCCGCAGGCCATCACCAGGCTAACAGCGAAGACTTGGCCCTTCATCTTGCCAAGATCGCGCAGCAGCTTTCTATCCAGTGGAGAGATCATGGGGATTCGAACATCGAACGTCGAACTTCAAACATTGAACGTCGAAGTGAAGAGAACTTGGATGCCGGTGAGCTGGTAAACGTCATTTCAAGGTTCGATCTGGCGCATTCCTCCGTCACGGGATGAGCC
>JBIPND010000514.1:0-3378 GCA_044374015.1 Luteolibacter sp.
GCCAGAGCGGGGCGTAGTGGGTGGTCAGGCAGTTGAGGGCGAGGGTGCGAAGAGAAACAGCTTCGTTCTCGAAGTAAGGCAGCTTCGCTAAGGTTGAATCGTAGAGGTCAGGTAGCCCTGTCGATTTCACAAAGAAATCGCTCAACACCGACTCGGAAATACCTGCGAAATTGGTAGCGTGCTTGGTGCGGCAGAAGGCTAGTGATAATATAGTGTTAATGTGCGCAACACCTGGTGGGGCTAGTATTGATGCTAGCGTTCGCTCCATACTCGTGCTGATGCGTCGGCGCTGAACATACCGGAAATAACTTGTCACCGGTTTGGCCATGATCTCGCCCTCCTCGACCCAAGACACCCGCGGTGTGCGGAGGAAATATTCCGCGCGATCCTCCATGGGACGATAGTTGGTGCGCGGGAGGTAATTATCTGGGAGGGACTCGAGGTCAATTTGATCGTAGTGACCCTTTTCGCTACAGATAGGTCTTGGAGTCTTGTTAAAAGGTATTCCAACAAAGAAATGTGGTCCCGAGAGAATCCACTCTTCTGGTAAAGTGGCAAACGGCGCGGTGCGGTCTGCATTACGAACGATGGTGCCTGCAATCTGGGCATTCGTTTCGTCGAATAATACGGTCGAAACATAGTCGTTTCCAAGATCTCCCAAACGGCAGGGATAACTAGCGAGCTTGCGCAAGACACTGGAGAGAGTTTCGGCGTGCAGGGCCGGAAGCCGGGCGCGCAAAGGCGGGGTGCCAGGAGCATCGTAAAGCTGCGCAAAGACCGCAAGTTGAGCTTCATCAACTTTAAGGATCCGGTCCGAGTGACCAGTGAAGTTCCATTTCCCTTCTTCGTTCTTCAAGCCGCCGCAGATACCTTTAGAATCATGGGCGAAACTAGCATCAACTGTCGAAGGTGAAAACAGATTCGCAATGTGGCTAAAAAAGGGTTCTTTAACCAACGGTCCATAAACGTTGATGCTGTATTTCACGCGGTCCCCAATAGGGAACAATATAAGCTGATTTTGGAATTGGAAGTGCGCCCGCAATCGTCGATAAAGCACCTCCCTCATGTCGCCGCCTTTTTGATCATCGTAGAGACCTTCTGGATGAAGGTAACCGACCACGCCACTTTTTCCGGTGAGCCTCCACCCCAGTGGCAGGAAGCACTTGTAGAGATTAGTCTGCATGCCTTTCAGCAGCGGATAATTTTGAAAACTATTTAGAAATTTCAGTGTGGCCTCTGCCTCCTCCAGTTCCGCTGTCCATGACTCTTGTAGGCCCTTGAACTGAGCGAAGGCTTCGGCGCGGAGTTTGGATATTTCCGTGGCGTTGAGTTTCCGGATGGCGAAAAGCGGGTTCACCTCGCCGAGGATGCCGGCTTCGTTCCACTCGATCTTGAGCCACGGCGGATTTCCGAGTATGAGATCGAAGCCGCCGCGTGAGGCGAAGATGTCGGCGAAGGCGAGCTCCCAGTGGAAGAAGCGATGGCGGGCGGCTGACTTTTCCACGGTGGCGATGCGTGGGAAGTTCTGGCGCAGGCGGCTGATGCGGAGTTGGCCGTAGCGGTCGTGCAGGCGCGGTTGCTGGCTAGGGGCATCGAGCAGGAGCGGTTGGCTCTTATTGCCCGGCGCGTCGAGCAGGTGGGGTTGGTTTTTCTCACCGGAGGCAAGTGCAGGCGCGGCGGAAGCGAGGTCGAATTGGGGCTGGGCGGTGATGTCGATGATGTTGCCTTCCAGGATGGCACCGATTTCCATCCACCACTGTTCCCGACTGGGCAGGGAGGCGCTCTGGGTGATGGGCCAGAACCAGAGGGCGCACCAGTAGTCCATCACCAGCTTGAGGCGGCGGTAGGGCGTGGCGAGGTCGTCGTCCTGATTGAGCAGGTGCTTGGTGCGGATTTCCTCCTTCTCCGCCCGGGACAGGCGGGTTTCCTCGGTCTCCTTGGCGGGCCAGATGGCGAGCGGATCCTCGGTTTTTTGGCGGTCCTCGGCCATGAGCTTGGCGTGCTCGGCCCACAGGGCGTCGATGGCCGTGGAGAGCTGGCGCAGGCGCTTCACCTCGTGTTCTTCCAGCGGCTGGGTGAAGTCCTTTCGCCAGGCCTTGAGCCGCTCGAAGTCGTCCGGGTAGAGCTGGTTGGCCACGGATTTCTTGCCGCTGCTGTAATCCGCCATGCCGGGGTCCGGCAGGAGGAAGTGGTAGATCTCGTTTTCGCCGCGAACGGGGTTGAGGGGATCGAGCCGCTTGGGGGCGGTGTTGTGCCAGCGCTTGTCGGTTTTTTTCTCCCGCAGGAGGGCGGCCGGATAGACCTCGCGGCGGGAGCCGATGAGACTGTTGCCGGTGAAGAGCTGGTAGCCGAACCACGGGACGCGCGCGGGCCGGGGCGGTTTGCCTTTTTCCTGCGGCTCGCCGTAGATGGCGTTGAGCCAGAGGCTGACCTCCGCCAGCTCGGTGGCGATGGGGTTGAGGTCCACGCCGAAGGCATTGCGGTCGGCGATGAACATGCGGACCTTCTGCAGCTCGGTGGCGTATTGCTCGTGCGGGATGCGGATTTTCAGCTCGGCCTGCTTGCGCTCCAGATAGGCTTCGGCGAGTTGGTTGACGGCCTCGTTGATGAACGCGGCGCTGCCCATGGCGGGCTCGCAGATTGTGATGAGCAGGATTTCATCGGCGGTCTTGCCGGCGAGCAGTTCCTTGAGCGCGTATTTCACGAGGCAGCGGGTGAGCACCTGTGGGGTGTAGTAGCTGGCGCTCTTCTGGCGGTCGCGCCCGGCGAGGCGGTAGATGAAGGTGTCGCGCGGGTATTTGCGCAGGGTGCGGCGGCCTTGCTCGTCGAGGTCGTGGACGCGCTCGGCAACGGTGTATTGCTCGATCCGGCTGGCGGGGACGAACCAGGCGTTTTCCATGACGTCACCGCCGGTGGCGACGTCGGAGAGATCGGTCTGCTCGGAGTCGTCGGACGAATCTTCATCGTCGTCCTCGTCGGTGGTGGCGGCTTTGACTTTTTTCTTGGGCTCGGGTTTCACCTCGTAGAGGTCTTCCGGGGCGAAGAAGCCGCGGTAGGAGAGCAGCGCCTCATAGACGGCACCGAGCTGGTTGATGGAAAGAAGCTGGTAGCTGACGCGGCCTTTACGTTTTCCCCGGCTGAGCGACATGCCTTTGATGATTTCCTGCCAGATGTGGTTAGGGAAGACGACGAGATTGAGCAGCGGGGTGGCGTCCACGTCGAACAGGCGGCTGTCGAGCGGGGCGAGGCTGAAAACTTCCTTGAGGCTGCCGGTGGTGAGGGTCTGCTCGGCGCTGGCTCCGCAGCCCTGGCGCACGAGGAGGAAGAGCTGGCGCAGGGTGGCATCGAAGTAGCGGCCGTTGCGCGCCTCGGTGGTGT
>JBIPND010000038.1:0-10786 GCA_044374015.1 Luteolibacter sp.
GATTCGAGCGCGTCGGGCTTGGCGGTTTTGACGGCGCAAAAGCCGCAGGCGCGGGTGCATTTGTCGCCGGCGATCATGAAGGTGGCGGTGCCTTGGCCCCAGCATTCCCAGCGGTTCGGGCACTGCGCTTCCTCGCAAACGGTGACTAATTTCAAGTCGGTGATCAGTGACTTGGTGGACCAGAACGCCGGGTTGTTCGGCAAGCGCACTTTGATCCAGTCCGGCTTCTTGTCCCGGTGCAAAGTCGGATCCATCTTCATTTTCGGCCCACAGCTGCTCATTTCGGCGGCAGGCTAGACCTGCGGATGGCAGCGGGAAAGCGGAAAGTGTTCCGGCTGAGACAGCCGGAACACTTTCTGGCTTTGCGCTTGGCGACGGCGGGCGGGCGTTCACACTCCCGCCAGTGAATTCAGCGCCTCTTGGATTTTTCGACTCGGGTGTCGGCGGTTTGACCGTCGTCCGTGCCGTGCAGGAACTTTTGCCTGCGGAAACAATTTTGTATCTCGGCGACACCGCCCGGCTGCCCATGCTGTTTCGAAACAAGCCTTTGATCGCTCCCAGATGACCCTGCGTCTTCATGCATTTCTTCCCCGCAGCCGGGCCAATGGTCCCGGCTGGCGGAGTGTGGTTTGGGTGCAGGGGTGTTCTTTGGGCTGCCCGGGTTGCTTCAATCCGCAGACCCACAGCCGGGAGGAGGTGGGCGAGACGTTGGAGGTGGCGGAGGTGATGCGGCGTATTCTGGCGGCGGGCACGAAGGGGCTAACGGTCAGTGGAGGCGAGCCGCTTCAGCAGGCGGATGCGGTGGTGGAGCTGCTGGAGGCGGCTCAGGCGGCGGGGTTGTCCACGCTTCTGTTCACTGGGCTGACGTGGGAGGAGGTGCAAAGGCTGTCGCTGGCACCGCGAATTATGCGGTGCGTGGATGTGATGATGGCCGGCCGCTATGTGGTCGAGCAACGGGTGGCGCATGGGTTGCTCGGATCGGCCAACCAGACCATGCACCTGCTGAGCCCGCGTCACACGTTGGAGGAAATCGCCGCCACGCCAGAGGCGGAGGCCGTCATTCTGCCGGACGGGCGGGTGGTGTTCAGCGGTATTTTACAGGCTTCATCCGCTTTTCCTCTCACATGAGGTCAGGTGTTCTGAACTTGTTCTTCCGGTTCTGCAACAGGATCCGGGATCCTCGCACAACTCCACTGGCCGACCGACCAATGATATTCATTTTGTGTGGGATCTGGAATTTTCGTCACTACGTGCCTGATGCCCGTGTCTGATTGGAACCGCACGGAGCGGAGCCGCATGCCGGATGGTGTGGGACGGGGGAACAAATCACTCCCCGGGACCCGATTGGGCTTGGCATGTAGGGCTTTACGCTGGTCCGACTTTCGAGAACTCCTCAGGAAGCTCCTCATCGAAAAGAAAATGTCGAAGCGATGCCACGAGTTGCCGATACTGTTTTCCGCGGCCGTAAAATGAAATCTTAGGATTTCTATTCATCAAAAGGTCCCACATCAATCTCGCAAAATCGAGAGACCAAATCGCTGGCTTCCCGAAATCGGGTTCTACTTTCTCAATTCCATGGCCATTTATTGTCATGCTTTGAGAGTCCTCATCACATTCAACAAGCAGTCCGCATCCTTCTAAACCATCCTTGTAGAACTTCGAGGGGTAAACGCTGTGTGAGTCCATCTTACCTAAGAGGAGCACGATCGGTCCTGGATCGACTTCGATTGTATGTGGTGTGCCCTTGATCTTGACAGCCACTTTCCTGTGCGGCCTGTCAGCGAGAATCAGATCCCTCAAAGAATCTACGACTGAGTCAATACCATCAGCCCACTTTTTGTAGATTTTGTCGCGAAGCAAAGGATACGGCTTCAGGACTTCATTAGGCACGCCAATGACTACCGGAAGAACGACGCTGCGCCCCTCATCGTTTTCGCGTGTAAGGGCTGCGCTCAGTTCCGCCTCAGTCCAGTATCGACCTGCAAAGTCTTTGCTCAGAAAGATTACCACATAACGTGAGTCCTGAAGTCCATCATTTATAGATTTTCCGAGCTTCTGTCCCCATCTGATCTCCGCTTCATCGAGCCAGAAACTAATCCCAATCTTGGTGAGACGTTCAGCGAATGGCCGGACGACGTCATTCTTGTCTGGAGACGCATGCGATAGAAAGACGTCTTTCATTTATGGTTTCTTGCCCAGCGCAGGCACCGCGCGGAAGTGATGCCGATGAGTCTGAAACAGGAACGCTTCAGAGCGGTTGCCCTAGCGCGGCTTCGCCTCTTGAGGTTCTGGAGTTGTTGCGAACTCTTTCGAGCAGGCTCGATCCCGTAATGAGAAAGAAGGGAATTGGTTCTGCTGAAATCATGGGCAAGAGCTTGTTTCTTAGGTTTGCAGATAGTTCCCTTATCGTGACCCCGACTTTATGGTTTGATAAGCCAGACTTTCGTGTCGCCGTCTTCAAAAGCGGGTTCAACTCCGCGGAGATCATCAGGGATCGAGGAGGGCTCCTCAAAAATCTCGACGTTCATGGTCACGTTTATGTTGCCCAATTGGTGCCTGTCCTCATCGACGGCGCGAGTGACAATCTCTCCGGCTTGAGCGGCTAGAATCGGCCCTTTGATGATGGCTGTGCAAACAACCTTTGGTGAGGCTTCAGGATCACGCTGGTCTTCTTCGGTGACCTTGAAAATTCCACAATAGTTCTTATTCATATGAGCGATTCAAATCAATTTGGTGATGGAGTTCTTCAGTCTCTAGCGAATCTTTTTGTTCACGAACATGTCGCCTTAACAATTGCTATTCGTTCCGGTTGCTGTTCTGGAAGATCAGCGACCGATCTTGATAGCTCTCCGGTTACAATCTTCACGGACGTGATTTTGTCCAAACTCACCCCCTTGTCGAGCGAAGTCTTGCGGCCGTGTCTTGCGTTCTTGCGTCCGGCGGTATTGCAAATTTCCCGGCCGCCGGAGGCATAGGTGCCGCCTCAGCCTTCCAACTCGAAGGAGTCCTCCGCGACCAAGACGCGAGTTCCTTCTTCGACCTCGATGTCGTGGGCGGTGTAGTGGCTACAGATGGCCTCCACCAGGAGCAGACCGCTGGCGGCGCGTCGATCCGGCAGGCGGGCGATGTGTTCGCGCAGGGCTTCCAAACCGTCGCGGGTTACCTCGCAGGGCTTGGCTGCCCAGAGGGCTTCGGCGTCCCCATCGTTCCTGAGTATGGCGAGACGGCGGAACCACTCGATGCCAGCGTCGTTGACCTGCATGGCTTGGGGGAGGTCCGCGCCGAAATGTACCGCCACCCAACGCACCATCCAGTGTTCGCTTAAACCGGCTTTGGCCAGCGTGGCGGCATCCAGTTGGGACTGTTTATGCAGAGCGCCCAGCGCGGCGATCTGGTCCGGCGGGTCAACTTCGTCCTCGATCATTGCTTTCAGTTCCGTCGGGGATTTCTGTGAAAGCGGACCGGTCTCGCCGCTGGTCAACCATTTCTGATAGGCCGGGTTCAACGGCAGGGAGCACAGCCCCTTCGGTGCTTCGGAGGCCAACAGCGGGGCAAGTTCTCCCAACCGTGTCAGCAGGGCAGCTTGGTCGGCGTCATCGGGCTCCCACTTTGCCGCGATGATTGCCAGCACGGCATCCAGTATCTGACGGGCGGGCAGCCACCAGAGGTTATCGGCCAGAGCCTTCCAGTTTTGGTTGCGGATGTTTGTGTGCACCAGTGCCTCGGCATCCGCCACGGTCAATTCCGCAGCGCGTTTCTCCGCGAGAAACAGGCCGTTCATCCGCACCTCGCCCGCCTTCACCACCGCCTCCCGGATGCGCGTCTTCAATGTCGCTGGGGCTGCCACAAATTCCGGACGAAGCGTCTGAAACTCGTAGTCCTCCGCCAGATACTCGTCGAAGCGTCCCGTCGCAGCCAAATAGAGAAACCACCGGGCCTCCTGCGAATGCCGCCAGCCCCGTTCCTCAATGACCTGCCGCGCGGTTTCGCCCGCCTTGCCCTCCAGCCAGGAGTCGATCACGGCGTCCATCGTCTCAGCCTCTGAAATCCGACCCAAAGCGGCAGCGGCGGACTCAGTAGCGGTTTTGTCGGCGTTCGCACCCTCAGGATGGGCCAGCATCCGGGCGATGGCGGGTTGGTTGACTTGCGGGGCGAGTTCCGCGACGAATTTTTCGTCAAACCCATTCCGGCGGATGAGAAACTTGAGCCATTTGGCTTCATCCGAATGACGCCAGCCCCGCGCCTCAATGATCCGCCGCGCGGTTTCGCTCGCCTTGCCCTCCAGCCAGCAGTCGATCACACTGTCCATCGCCTCAGTCTCCGAAATCCGGCCCAGAGCGACAGCCGCTGGCTCTGCAGTGGAATGGTAGTGGTATCGATGTGCCAGTATCCGGGCAATCGCGGGCTGGTTGACCAGCGGGGCGAGCTTTGTGGCGAAATACTCGTCATATTCGAACCGCTTCGTTTGGAGATTGAGCCAATTGGCGTCGCCCGAATGCCGCCACTTTTGCTCTTCGATAACCCGCCGCACGGTTGCCCCCGCCCAGCCGTCCAGCCAGCAGTCGATCACGGCATCCACCGCTGCCGTTGCGGAAATCTGACTCAAGGCGGTTGCTGCGGTCTCGGTAGCACTTTTCGATGCCCTTGCTGCTGCTTTAGGATGCGCTAGCATCCGGGCGATCGCGGGTTGGTTGACCAGCGGGGCGAGTTCGGCGACGAAATACTCGTCAAACCGATTCCGCTGGGTGAGAAACGTGAGCCACTTGGCTTCTTCCGTATGCCGCCACTTCCGTTCTTCGATCACCAGCCGCGCGGTTTCGCCCGCCTTGCCCTCCAGCCAGCAGTCGATCACGGCGTCAATCGTCCCAGTCTCCGAAATCCGGCCCAGAGCGGCAGCGGCGGACTCAGTAGCGGTTTTGTCGGCGTTCGCACCCTCAGGATTGGCCAGCATCCGGGCGATGGCGGATTGGTTGACTCGCGGGGCGAGTTCCGCGACGAAGTATTCGTCAAACCGATTCCGTTGGATGAGAAACTTGAGCCATTTGGTTTCATCCGAATGACGCCAGCCTCGCGCCTCGATGATCCGCAGCACCGTTTCGTCCGCTTTGCCTTCCAGCCAGGAATCGATCACGGCATCCATGGCTGACTGTGAGATAATGTTGCACAGGGCCTTTTCGGCCCGTTGAGGCATGGAGGGCGGAGCGTTTTTCTGCAGGCATTGCGCCAACAGATGCGCGGCCTACAGTCGGTTTTGATGACGCGTGAGCGTGCCGAGCACGCACCAGCGGAAAGATGCCAAGGTTTTTTTGATGATTCTTCGACCACGTTTTTCAGGGATAAGGAGAGAGAAGAGACTACGCTAAAATCGAAATGATTTGGCATCCTCACAGGGAAATTTCCACCCCCCACACACACCGAAACCCGTATAGGGGGTCAACTAGGTGGCGGTAGGATGCAGAGGAGGATCTATGATAAGCCGTTATCCACAATCCACCACGCAGCACAAAACCTGATTCGCACCATTCCCACACATTGCCGCTGAACTGAAGCCCGCCAAAGGGGGCGCCGCCCCGGCCGTAGCGCCAGACGTTGGCCTTGTTATGGTAATTCCTCGCGGCATCCCAGCAGCACTTTGGATCCCTGTCCTTGCCCCACGGGTAGGCGCGCCCATCCAGCCCGCGGGCCGCCTTTTCCCACTCCTGCTCCGAGGGCAGCCGCAGCCCCGCCCATCGACAGTAGGACTTAGCATCCTCCCCGCTTACACATACCACCGGATGGTCCGCCTGTCCCGGCGGAAAGGTGCCGTTCTTCCACACTGCCGCTGCCGACTTAAAATCCGAATGCTCCGGTTTGCGATGCCCGGTTTCAGCCACGAAGCGGGCATACTGCACATTGGTCACAGGATGCACCGCCACATAATAGGACGGCAGGTCAACCTCGAATAGAGTGCCGTCGCCGGTTTCGGTGAGGAATGTTCCGGCCGGCACCAGCACCATCAGCATCCCGGTCTTCGGGTGTTCGATGATGTGCTGGCCTACCTCCTCAATCTGTCGGAACAGGTCTCGGATGAAAGCACGGTCGATAACGGCGGACGACATGGAGTTTGAGGTAAAAAAAATCAGGTCAGCTTGACCAATGGATGGTCGCGGAAAAGGAACTGGCCGGACCTAGTGTCCTGAATAGTGGTGCAGAGGTGTTTGGAAGCATCAATGATAAAGGTGGCGAGGAAGCGAGCCTCACCGGACTGGGCGGGGGGATCGCAGGAGATCCCGGTGGGGGAGCCGATGGGGCGATGAGTGAGATCGAGCTCATCGGCGCGTGCGGTGTAGCGGGCGCTGCCGTTCTGATCGAAGACGAAGTCCACCGTGCCGGTGGCCAGGGCGGTGCGGTCGGCGACCTCATAGATCTGAAGGCCGCAGCGGATCTGGTTTTCATTGCTGGCCTTGATGGTAAGGGTGAGAGGCTTGGTAGCATCGCCGGGTGTCATGACGGTGCAGGGATAGGCCGTGCCGGCAGGGACGATGGTCTTGTAAACATATTGGCCGGAGGCGCGGTCGAGGGGGCGCAGGGCGTAGGCGTGGCGGACGCGGTCATCGAAACCGGCTCCGGCGACGAAGGCGGCGGCCCCGGCGGCGACGGCATCGAATGGGCGGTCGTGGCGGGTGAGTTCGCCGTAGCGGGAGCGGACAAGACGGCGGACGCAAGGGATGAGGCTCGATCCGCCGGTTAGGAGAACGGCCTGGAGGTCGGAGCGGTCGTAGCCGTGGGCGCGGGCTTGTCTCTCCGCGGCATCGAGGACCGCGCCGACCTTGTCGAATAGGCCGTGGCGCTCCATGAGATCTTCCAGAGCGGAGCGGGTCCAGCGGTGGCTGGCGAGGAGGGTGCCCTGCGGGTTGGTGATTTCGAAGTCGACGGAGTCGGTGGCGGAAAGGGCTTCTTTGACGCGCTCGGCCTCGGCGAGCATCCGGGGCATGAGGGCGCGGACGCTGGCGGCATCGCGTCCGGCCAGAGCGGCCTCGGCGGTGGATTTGGCGAGCCACTGGTCCAAGGCGCTGCCGCCGACCTGGGTGCCGGCCTTGCCCAGCACGCGGCTGCGCACGGAGCCATCGGTGGTTTCATCGGAGCGGACGATTGAGACATCCAGCGTGCCGCCGCCGAAGTCGAACACGAGATAGGGTGCGCCGGGACGGACGCGGGCGGCATAGCCCAGCGCGGCGGCGGATGCCTCATCCAAATAACGGGGGCGGAGCACGCCGGCTTTGCGAACGACGCCATCAAGCCAGCTCTGGGCGTGCTCGAAGGCTTCCACGGGCAGTGTGAAAGCGACTTCCTCCTCGCTGAGGTCGGCATATATGCCCGCAGCGTTGATCACTTGGGTGAGAAAAGCGGCGGCGGCGTCGAAGTTGTCGATGGGTTTTCCAAACAGGGTGCGCGGCAACTTCATGCCGTCGCCGGTGTATTTTTTCATCCACCGGAAGGTGCCGGGCGCAGCCAACAGGTCGCGCGCCACGACCTGCTGACCGGTCCACTGACCGCGCTCATGGAAGTGCATGAGCGACGGGACGACATGGAACTCCCGCCCATGGGGGTCGGTGCGCCCCGTGGTGAGATCGGCCAAGGGCAGGCTTCGCGCATCCTGAGTGTCGGCATCCCAGAGGGCGGCAACGGTGTTAGAGGTGCCGAAGTCAATGGCAAGGGGCATGGGGAAGGGGATTTTGGATTTTAAATTTTGGATTTTGAATGAAGAAGGGGCGGGCAACAGGGTGTTCCTAGTGGCCGAGGGATTGCCAGTCGGAGTCGGATTGCTCGACAGGCTGGTCGTATTCCGGGGTATGATCGCGAGAGAGAACCTGGCCGCCGAGAGCTTTTTCAAGATCGGCGGTGAGGCTGAGGCACTGCGTGCCAGCGGCTCCGCGGACATGGAGTTTGACGCTGCCGTCGGGCTGGATGGTGACTTCGATTTCCTGAATTTGCATGGCAGGTAGAAAGGTAAAGAGTGAGGTGGTTCAGAATGCGCGGCGGAGGACGAGGTGGATGGCCCCGGTCCCCTGCTGCTCCTCCTCCACGAGGGAGAAGCCCTGCTCCTCGACCAGTTTCTGGACGGTGGCGTGGTAGGCGTAGCGCTGAAGAAGCTTTTTGAGCCACGCTTGCGAATACTTAGTGCGGTCAAACTCAGAAATGATGGCAGCAAGTGTGCCGTCACTCCCTCTACGAAATCCGATATCATTGCTCAACTTCCCGACGAATTCTCGCCGGATGACTATCTCAGCGGCTTCTGGGCGAACGTCGCCTTGATACCCATACAGGGGCTGCGGGCTTTCGTGGTGCTCTACATTGCAAAAACCAAGATCGGAGAGGGCTTTTTTTAGATTCTCGGAGTCGGTGAAGGCGGTCTTGATCCTGGTGAAGTGGGACATGGAGCTTTCTTGGGGTAAGGTGGTCAGTCGAGTTGAATGTCGATATTGACGAACTGCTCCTCGTGTTTGCGGGCCTCGGTGTAAGAAGCGGACTGGGCCCGGCCATCATGCAGCCATGAGCGGAGGATCTCGATGCGCTCGCGCTGGGAACGGGAGAGCGGGACAAGCCTAGCCAGCGCAGAAAGGATGTCATCGGTGGTGAATTCGCGGCGGGGGGAAGTTTTGTCGTTGTAGGCAAGGTGCATGGCATCCACCACGGCCTGCTCGATTTCCGCGCCTACGAAACCGGCGGAGGCGCCGGCGAGTTCGTCGAGATCGAACATGGCCAGCGGGCGCTTTCGCTTGGTGATATGAACCTCGAAAATGGCGCGGCGCTCAGTAGTGGTGGGCAGGTCGAGGAAGAAGGTGGCATCGAAGCGCCCGCTGCGGAGAAACTCCGGCGGCAGGGCCATGACATCGTTGGCCGTGCCGATCACGAAGACGGCCTGTTTCTTTTCCTGCATCCACGAGAGCACGCTGCCGAAAACTCGCTGTGAGGTGCCGCCGTCCAACCCGCCCCCGGCGAAGGCTTTTTCCATTTCGTCAATCCACAGCACGCACGGGGCGATGGTCTCGACCAAGGACAGCGCCCTGCGGGTGTTTTCCTCCGACTGGCCGACGATTCCGCCAAACAGCGCGCCGACATCCAGCCGCACCAGCGGCAGGTGCCAAAGGCTGGAAACCATCTTCGCAGTGAGGCTTTTTCCCGTGCCGGGAATACCGATGAGGGCGATCCCCTTCGGCGCGGGGATGCCGTAAGCCTGCGCCTCCGGCGTGAAGTCGGCCTCTCGGCCGCGCAGCCATTCCTTGAGCACCTCCAGCCCGCCAATGTCGGCGATGGTTTCCTGAGGGGAAAAGAACTCCAGTGCGCCGGACTCGCGGATGATGCTTTTTTTCTCGGCGGTGATCATGTCGATACCACGCTCGTCGAGAGTGCCGGAGGGTTTGAGGATTTGGCCATTTGCCCCCTTGATTTCGGCGACGATGCTTTTGCCAAAGACGCGGAGAGCCTGATTGGCGCTGAGGCCGAGCGCAGAGCGCAGCACCTTGTCGCGGCCCAAGTCGGTGAGGTTGACCTTGATCTGCGGGTTTTGCGTAAAGCGGTCCAACAGTCCGCTGATTTCTTCCACATCCGGCGACGGAAATTCCATGAGAAAGAGATCGTCCTTCAAGTCGTCCGGCACCTTGGAGTTGGGCGCGGTAATGATGATGGACTTGCGGGTGGACTTGAGCGACTGCGCCAGATTGCGGAGCTGGCGGATGATTTTGGGCTGTTTGTCGAGGCAGTGGTGGAAGTCCTTGAGGACGAAAACCGCATCGGTGTTGGCGTCGGCCTTGGCGATGGCCTCCAGCGCAGTGAGGGGGTCTTTTGCGTCCGGGGGCGTAGGAGCGCCGGGCGTGTCGGATACAACCTTGTAACAAGCCGCGATGTCCCAGGTGAGCAGGCGGCGATTGGTGCGTTCGCAAAGCTCCTTGAGCGAGGTGACGATGCGCTCCTCCTCGTAGGACGAGATCCACACGACGGTGAAGCGCGAACGCAGGCAAATCTCGATTTCTTCGGCGAATTTCATAGAGGGAATGGGGATGAATAAGGCAGCGGGTTGATCAAAAGCCTTCAAGGTCAGGATGTCCACCTTTTGAATTGCCGAATTGGATAAATTGGATATGAAGCGGGTATCGGATGACACCAGCACCGTTGATCACCCCGGAAATGCTGCACCTCATCGCCCAGCTCGATGAGGCGAAAGGTCGGTGGCAGGCCTTGCGCACGTTGGCACCGGAGCGGCTGCTGGCTCTCCGGCACAGCGCCACGATTGAAAGCATCGGCTCTTCGACGCGCATTGAGGGGGTCAAGCTGTCCAATCACGAGGTGGAGCGGTTGTTGGCCAGCTTGAATCAGACGTCGTTCGCCACCCGCGACGAGCAGGAAGTGGCGGGCTACGCCAAGGTGATGGAGCGGATCTTTGAAAGCTCGGCCGATCTTCCCCTGAACGAGAGCCATCTCAAGCAACTCCATGCGGAATTGCTCCAATTCAGTGACAAAGACACACGCCACCGTGGAGACTACAAGACCCACCCGAACCATGTGGCGGCCTTCGACCCCGACGGCAACATGCTCGGTATCGTGTTCGAAACCAGTTGCCCCTTCGATACGCCGTTTGAGATGCGGAAGCTGCTGGATTGGCACCGGGAAGCCGAGGCTGTGCCCGATCAATGGCACCCGTTGTTGCGGATCGGCGTTTGCATCGTCGGTTTTCTGGCGGTGCATCCGTTTCAAGACGGCAACGGGCGACTTTCCCGGGTTTTGACCACATTGCTGCTGCTGCAAG
>JBIPND010000515.1:0-3376 GCA_044374015.1 Luteolibacter sp.
AATTTCAGCAACGGAATTCGTTTAAGGGATGAAAGCATTTTGGGTTCGCTGGTGAAGGTGATCGTTTGAAAGGGGTAGTAGGGTCGTTGATAAAGCCGAAGTGGGCGGCGGTTGAGAGGGAAGTGGGTGGGGAAGAGGTGCGGGGCGGGGTGATTCAGACTCGTGGGCGAGACGCCCAATACTGTCATTTTAGCCATTAAGAGTAAGAAAAATTCAACCGCAGATGAACAGGATGAACGCAGATAAACAGAGGGAAAATTCAGTCTTTATCTGTGTAATTCATCTGCGTCCATCTGAGTTCATCTGCGGTTAAAAATTCTTAAACTGACAGTATTGGGCGAGACGCCCACGCTCCTTGACGGGGGATCTGGCAGACGGCGGCAGCAGCACCCCATTCAATGGCCCAACAGATAGAGCGGCGTCGAGGGTAAAAGCGGGGTGAGGTGCGGGTGGAGCGGTGAATTTTCAGGTTTCAGCATTTCAGATGTCAGGTTTTACCACCCGGGGTGGGACATTTGGCGGGTCAGGTTCTGGAAAAGTTGAACTAGTTTTGTTTTCCGGGTGGCGGCTAGAGAGTCTTCGCAGGCACTCATGGAGTTGGAGTTGGAATGGATCAGTCACGGCTTTCCCATTGGCCTTCTCATTCGCGGTGCCGACGGGGACGTCGGCGTTCGTGCGAACGCACATACATGAAATCAACCCGTGAAAGTCTGAGTCATCCCGAGACGAGCAACGGGAGAGCAGCCGGAGGCAGACCTGCGGGACCAAACTCCTCCCACATCCCTCGTCGCGCACCTCATCCCAAGGCCCGCCGCAGGGCGGGGTCCTTTGCCGGATTGTTGGATGGGGCTGTCAGTCCGGCCATGTCGCTATCGCTCCATTGTCCATTGTTGGCCAACATTTACCTCGATCCGTTGGACGGGTTGATGGCCGGAGCAGGATTTGAAATGGTGCGGTATGCGGGCGACATGGTCGTGCTGTGCCGGCAGTCAGGAAGAAGCCGAGGCCGCGCTGGAAAAGCTCCGGGAATGGATGGCCGGGGCCGGATTGACATTGCATCCCGACAAAACCCGCACGGTGGACATGGCCGTTGGCGACCGTCATTGCGACTTCCTCGGTTACCGGTTCAAACGCAGCCGCCGGGGAGAGGTGATGCGATTGGTCCGGCCCCAAAGCCTGCGCAAGTTGCGCGAATCCATCAAACCCCGGACGCGCGGGGCCAGCGGACGAAGCATGGCAGCCGCCCGGGAAACAGAATTCGCGATCCTCCGCAACGGAGCACACCACTGACTGGAGAGCCGGATGCGGGAGATCCGCACGTCCGGTTCGGAGGGGGGGGCGGGGCGAAAGCCCCGTTCCTACCTCTATCTTGCTTGGCTGAGCCTTTTCATCAGCCCGTCGTGCGCAGGCCGGAGGCGATCGCGTTGATCGAAAGCAGCAGCTTGGGCAACAGCGCGTCGGCCTCGGCCGCCCGGTCCTCTGCGAGGTGTCCGCGCCATTCGCGCAGCAGTGCGATCTGCTGTTGGTGCAGCACGCGCAACGGGGCCTCGCGGATTTCCAGAGTCTTGGCCATGCGCGGGCGGCGGTCCTGCATTTCTCCTTCGAAAAGCTCCGCCAAATGCGACCGCGTCCGCTCGAACTCCCCGACGATCCAGCTGAGAAATTCCTCGCGCAGGATGGGATCGGTGACGAGCTCCGCGTAGTCGGCCATCAGTTCCAGATTGGCCGAGGCCAGATTGGTTTCGACGTTGGTCAGCACGTAGCTGAGGAAGGTGGACTGCGGCAGCGATTCCCGCAGCTTTGAAAACCCGGCGGGATCCTCTTTTTTCAAACTCTCGAGCGCCGAGCCCACGCCGAACCAACCGGGCAGATAGAAGCGCGCCTGGGTCCACGAAAATACCCATGGAATCGCCCGCAGATCGCCGATGGAAAATCCCTTCTTGCCGGTGCGCCGCGCCGGGCGTGAGCCGATCCGCGAGTTTTCCAAAGCGTCGATCGGCGTGGCCTGGCGATAGAATTCGATGAATCCATCCGCCTTGAGAAACTCCTGATAGGCGGCCTGACTGCTGGCTCCGAGTTTCTCCATGAATGCCTCGCAGGGATCATCCGTTGGCGGCGAGTGGCGGTGATGGGCGGTGGTGACCGCGGCCCCGGCTAGCAGAAGTTCGAGGTTGTAAGTGGCGTTGGCGAGATTGGCGTATTTTTGGGCGATGGTTTCGCCCTGCTCGGTCATGCGGAAGCCGCCGCTCATCGCGCCGTAGGGAAGCGCCGCCATGAACCAGTGGGTGGGCCCGGCACCGCGGGAAATCGTGCCGCCGCGGCCGTGGAAAAAGCAGAGATTCACTTGTTGTTCGCGACCAACGGCGGTCAGCGCGGATTGCGCGCGCTGCAGGGCGAATTGGGCTGCGAGAATCCCGCAATCCTTGTTGGAATCCGAGTAGCCTAACATGACCTGTTGGGTCGGCACTCCGCCCGCCATCGAGTGGGAGCGGCGGGTCATCGGGTGCTCGAGGAAACTCCGCAGAATCCCCGGCGAGCGGTCGAGGTCGTCCATCGTTTCGAACAACGGCACCACCGGCAGCGGGCAGACGAGGCCGTCCGCTGTCAGCTCCATCAGGCCGGCCTCGCGGGCTAACAAATAGACTCCCAGCAGGTCGGAAAGCTGGCGGGTCATCGAGACGATCAACGCGCCCAGCCCGGCCGCGCCCCAGTCGCGGCGGTGGCGGACGAGCACCCGGTAACAATCGAGCACCTGGTCCGCTTCGTGGCCGACGCGCAGGTCGTCGTGGAGGAAGGGCCGCGTCGATGTCAGCTCGGCGCTGAGGAATGTTAGGCGCTTTTCTTCCGGCCAGTTCGTGTAATTTTCACCGTCCGCGATGCCGGCGGCTGCTAACAGTTGGCTGATCGCCTTGTCGTGGAATTCCGAATTCTGGCGGACGTCGAGGGTGGCCAGGTGGAAGCCGAAAATCTCCAGTTTGTGGCGCAGTGGCCGGATCACATCCTCCTCCAGCAGCGAGCAACCCGCTCCGGCCAGTGTGTTGGAAAGCAGATCCAAATCCCGCTCCAGACAGGCGGGGTTGCGATAGCCGGGCTTGCCCCGGGTTTGCTCGCGCAGGCGCAGCGCCATCAGGCTGGCCATCTGGCGCCACGGTTCCTCGGCATGGCGGTCCATGATTTCGGCCACTTTTTCGCCAGCCTTGACCGAGGCCGCCAGCTCATCGATGCGCGACTGGAGTTCGGGCGGCACCGGTGTTAGGTAGCGGGAAAGTGTCAGTTGCGATGCCAGTTCGCGGAGCTCGCGTTGCAACAGGTCGAAGGCGGAATGCCGCAGCGTTTCCAACGTGATTTCCGTGACCTCGGGCGTGACTAACGGATG
>JBIPND010000517.1:0-3375 GCA_044374015.1 Luteolibacter sp.
GCCAGCGCCGCACCCCGCTGCACTCCCGGAAACGCACCGCCCCCACATAGAACAGATACGCCGAGGCGAAGTTCATGCTCGTCGGCAGCAGCTTGGTCAGCAGCGCGGAATCCGTCACCTGTCGGAAGGCGATCAGCGGCATCGCCACCCCGTTGCAAAACGCCGCCGCCGCCCACCAGCCGAGGCCCTTCACCCGCCGGTTGTAAATGCCCAGGATGCAGAGCGCGAACGCCTGCAGCAGGTTGATCAAACCGACCACGAAAATCAGAGTAGGGACATGGAGCACCTCCGTCTCATGCCCAGCCACCTCCGGCCGTGCAATCGAAATCCCCCCATTACCCCGAAATTACCCCGGTGCTAGGGATCCGCGGCCTGACCGCCGCCTCTTCCTCATCCGCTGCCTGAAAGGGGGGCAGCAAGGTCCCGGCTCGAATGGCAAGTAGTTCAGCAGGTTTTCGACAAAACTTAATTGCCCCGGAGGGGTGGCTGGAAATTAGCCGGTGGCGTGAGCCCTGATCCTTATCCACAAATGGCGTTCTTCGTCCCAACGGGACGGATCATCCCAGCCCGGCACGCCGTGCCGGGTCGGAATTTCCTGCGATCGGCGCGTCCTGTAGGGACGCCTCATGCGGGAGTGGTGCCAGTGCCCGAAGCCGCTGTCTCTAACTGCCGTCGCCGCCCACGGCATGAACCGTCCCTACAGGACGGGATCCCGTGACCATGCCAACACCCGGCACTGCGTGCCGGGCTGGAATGAAAGGTCCCGCTGGGACCGAAGACGTTTCCGACCCTGCGGGAAATGTGTATAAAGATCCCGGGAATGGCCGCAGGCGAGTTGTTAAAAAACCACGGCTAGTTCGTGGGTGCTGCTTAGTATTTCACGCCGCAGCCGTAGGGCTTGTTCTTGGCGGCAGGAACCTCCGTGCCTGCGAGAACGGCGTCGAGGGCATTGGCGAAGAGCTTGTCGGCGGTCGCCACATCTTCGACCTTGGCCGAGGCCTTGGAGTCAATGGCTCCGTCGTAGGCGAGCTTGCCGTCTTTGCCGATGATGAACATGTGCGGCGTGACTTTGGCACCATAGGCCTTGCCGATCTTGCCATCGGTATCCATCAGGAAATGGCTGGCCTTGTTGCCTTCTTTCGCGGCGATTTCAGCCATTTTGGCTGGCTCATGGTATCCTGACTTGCCCTTGCCGGATGAGTTGATGGTGAGCCAGACCACATCCTTGGCGGTGTAGGTTTCCTGCAGGGAGGGCATGTTGCCGCTCTTGTAGTGTTTGCTCACGAAGGGGCAGCCGAAGGTGATCCACTCGAGAACGACGACCTTGCCTTTAAAATCGGCGAGGGATACGGTTTCTCCTTTCACGTTTTGGGCAGTGAATTCGGGCGCGGCATGGCTGATGGAGAGCATGGCTGCCGCGATTGCGGTAATAAGTTTCATGGTATTGATATGAGGTTGTTAGTAGATGATCCGAAACAGTTCCGGATTTAGCGGGCAAAGTGAAACCGAAATCAATCCAGTCAAATGGTTTGTTACAATGGTTTGTTACTTTTCCGCCGCGCGCCACACCATTTCGATGGGTGGAGTGGTGGCATCACCCACCAGAACGAGGGCAAGCTCTCTGAGCGGGCCGTCCGCATATTCGCTTTTAGGAGCCGCGGCGGTCCAGATCGCTCCCTTTTTTGAGAAACGGATGTTGGCTTTCGGGTCGATGGACTCCGGCGTGGCGGGAAAGACGCGATAGGACCCCAGGTCCACCGGGAAGTCCGGCTCTGCAATGACTTCGAGCATGATTGTTTTTCCAGATTCCCTCACGACAAGGCGCGGCGCGGCAGGATGGGGGCGCGGAACCCGTGCGAAGGCCGCATCAATCGCAGGGGCATCCGCATTCCGCTCAGGCGGACCGGCGTGGAGATCGAGTTGAAGCTCCGCCTCGCCCGGCACACAGCCATCCACACCACAGGCCATCCATGAAATGACTGCCGTCAAACGAGCGGTTCCGGTGAAATCCGCTGGTGGCGTGACCGTCACGGGCAACCAAACCGTGCCCTCGTAACCGAAACCCGTTAGCCCGGCCGATTGAAATTGTTCGGGCGCGGGATGTTGGAGTTCGCCGCCTTTCCACCCGGGCGGCAGTTTCCATTCGATCGTGGTTTTCATGCCGGCCTTGCCCGGGTTGATCCAATAGCTATGCCAGCCCGCATCCAGAACCATCCGGACGGCGGTCTGGTAGGGCCTCCCCGGTTCGCAAGTGGCGGAGCCACCGATCCATGCCACAGCCGCACGGCCGGGTTGCCCGGACGCGGAAGCAAGCGTAGATAGCGCTGCGAAAACCAGGAATATTCTTGTGGACATGACGGCAAACTATGCACAATTTCACCGCCGTCAAGCGGTGGAGTTTTGCCTGTTAGGTAATGGATTCTTTCGTCGAATTCCATCGATCATATGGTCTGGTCTGTGCTTGCGTCCCCAAAATATGATCAACTGCTTGAAACCCTGGCAAATGTATGGCGGCTTCTTTTTGCTCGCATTGACGCATTCTTCAATGGCGGACGAGACTGAACGAGCGCGGGTCGCGTATCCACCCACGTTTTCACGCCCTCCCAGTGCGGGGGAGAATTACAATACCTGGCGCGGTGCGAGTGGCGCGGACGTTGGCGAGGCCGCCGTGCGGTTGGAGCGCCTGCCGTCACGAGTCGATAACTCCAAACGTCCGCAGTTTCCGCCGATTTATCAGCAAAAGTGGGGCACTTGCGGGCAATACGCCTCCATTGCATCCGTGTTCACCTACGAAATGAACGTACTGCGGGGGACCATCGCTGATTCCGATGCCACGCGATTCCCTGCCTATTTTTCCTGGAACATGATGAATGGTGCGAAAGATTGTGGATCAGAGGCCTATCATGGATGGGAGGTCGCCAAACGAATCGGAATACCCACCTCGCTGTCCTACGGCGGCAGTCATCCAAAGAAGATCGGTCGATGGCCCAATGACTACAAAATCTGGCGGGAGGCCATGGAATATCGTGTCACCGGATACCGCTATTCGCCAGTCACCAGCATCGATCAACTCAACGAGGCCCGTGGTTGGCTGTATGACCGGAACCGCCCCGTTGCCGATCAAGAAGCCATCGGTGGAATCTTTGCCATGGACGGACGGATGGGCGAACGCGCCAAAGTCACCGCGACCATTGCTGGCGGAGAATACGCAGAAGGCGAAGATCTGTGGACTCGTTGGGGGCCATCAGGATACGGACATGGCCTGACTTGCGTGGGTTACGATGACCAGGTCGGCTATGATCTCAATGGGGACGGTAAGATCACCAACGACATCGACACAAACAAGGATGGCAAAGTCAATCTCGCCGATTGGGA
>JBIPND010000516.1:0-3375 GCA_044374015.1 Luteolibacter sp.
CCGGCTACTTCGGCGGCCGACGCTGGGACTACTACCGCCTCCAAAACCGCTCCCACAACACCTTGGAAATCGACGGCCAGCTCCAAAATCCAAAAGCCAAACCCTGCGGCATCACCCAGTCCCAGCTCACCGGCGACAAGCTCTCGGCGAGCTTCGACATCAGCGATGCCTACGCCGGTTCCGCCGCGAAAATCACCCGCCGCGCCACTTTTCAAACCACCACCGGCATCGCCCGGATCGACGACGAAATCACCGCCCCCCACGGCGTGATCGTGTGGCGCGCCTTCACCGACGCCGCCCCCGAGCTCAACGGTGACAGCGTGATCCTCCGCAAGAACGGCAAACAAATCACTCTGCACCAAATTTCCAAAGCCGGAACCTGGAGCATCGCATCCGCCACCCCGCCGACCGCGGAAGAAAATCAGAACCCCAAATTCAAGGCGCTCACTCTCACCGTTCCCCAAGCGGATCAGGTCGCGATCTCGGTGGAAATCCGGCCCTGACCGCCAAGGCGCGGGCTCACTTGGTGGCGAATTTCCGGCCGCGCCCGGTTTCCCAGGAACTGCGCACGCTGCTGTAAAGCGAGCCGAGCTCTTGCTCGGACAGCAGGCGGTATTCGATCGTCCGGGCATGGGTGGTGTCGGGATATTTTTTCATCACCATGTCCTGCACGCCGGTGCCCGCGCGCTGGGCGGCCTTGTCGATCAACTCCTTGCCCCGGCTGGCGAGCTGGGTGGCGGCGTTGGCGTTCATCGCATCGGTGATCGGCGTGATGAAATAGAAGCGGGCAAGCGCCTGGCCGAGCGAATCCACCGTCACTTCGTCCACGATCAAGGTGCCATCGAGCACGTATTGATGGCGGCTGACCGAGGAAATCCGGTCGAGCGCCACCATGTAATGCCCGCCCGGCAGGGTCGCCTGCCAGAACCGGTTCGGCCCGGGTGAATCGACGGTTTTCTCATCGGTCGGAGCCTGCGGGGTGGGCGACGGTGTTTGCGCGGGCAGCATCGCGGCGGTGGCGAGAAGCACGGACATCAGGGCGAGCAAGGGATTTTTGGACATCGGGAAAACCATGGCACGCCGGATGCGGTTTGGCCAGCATCAGGGCGCAAGATTCGGAAAAGTTAAGGATTGTCAGCGGGAGAAGGAAAATGCAGGTTGCGCGCATGGTCAGGTATCGCCCCAATGTTGCCGCGCTGGTGGTGAATGCGGATGGCAACCTGCTGATCTGCGAGCGCTGGACCATCCCCGGGGCCTGGCAGTTTCCGCAAGGTGGAGTGGACGCGGGCGAATCGCTGGAAGACGCGCTTTACCGCGAAGTCCGCGAAGAAGTCGGGCTGGAGGCGAAAGATTACGAAGTGGTCGCCCGCCGCGATGGCTACCGCTACCTTTACCCGGAAAAAGCGCGCGGCAAAAAGTTGCGCAAACACGGCAGCCACGGCCAGGAACAAACCTACTTCCTGTGCCACCTGAAACCGGGCGCGCCGCAGGTGAACGTGAACCAAAAACAACGCGAATTCCGCGCTTACCGCTGGATTCCGCCGGAGGAATTCGAGCTGGACTGGCTGCCGGCGTTCAAGCGCGACGTCTACCGCGAGGTGATGCGCGATTTTTTCGGCAGCGGGCTCTGAGAAGGAAACTTCGGGCAGGAAAGTGGCTGGCGCGTCTCGCGCCAGACCGTTGCGGAGGCGTCTCGCCTCCCGCCTGTCTGCCGGGCACCCGCGTCACCTCACTTCACCGCTTTCACCGGATAGCGGAAATGACGCTCGATGTTGTAATCGAAAAGGATGTTTTCCCACTTCACGCCGGCACCCAGGTGGTGGACGACCCACGCTTCACCCGCGCGATCTCCCGGACCGGGGACGATGACGCCGATGTGCTTTTCGGCATTCGCCAGCGACCAGACCACCACGTCGCCGGGGCGGTAATCCATCGCATTGCGCGACGGCGTGAGCGTTTCACCTTGGCGTTCGAGGAAGCGTTGGAGGTTGGCGACCCGCCGGTGGTCGATGTTGGTGTCCGGTGCGGACGCGCCCCAAAGCTGCGGGTAGAGGCGGAAATGCTCGGCCATGTCGGCGTGGACGAGGGCCTGCAGATCGATGCCCAGCTTGCGGTAAGAGCGGATGATCACGTCGGCGGCGACCCCCTTGGTCGGCGGCACATCGCCGGCGGGGAAACCGATTTTGTAGTAGGATGGATCGTAATTCACCGGGTCGCCGGAATGGGCCAGCGCGGCGGCGGCCAGGCTGTCACCGAAGGTTTCCGAGCTTTTCAGCGAAGCGATCAACAACTCGGCCTGCTCCATCGATGCGCCCACTTGGGTGGCCTTGAGGAACGGAATCAGCGGCCGCCCGAACCAGCTTGCCATGCCCACGGCGATCACCACAATCACCCAACCGCCGAAGAAGTTGGGGCGTTTCGGCTTCTGCGGACGAGGGCCGATGTATTCGATGGTGCTGTAAAATCCGGAACGCTTGCGGGACATGAAATTGGTTTCTGGGAAGCAGATATCAGCCGGTGCATAAATTGGCGATGAAATTTACCTTTTTCTGAAAACCCGCCAAACCCCTCGCGCTCTCGAGCCTCGACAGCGGGTCGCCGGAGCCGGAAACTTCGGCCATGACAATTTTCACAAGCGCCGATCCCTTGGTGTGGGGCGGCTTGGATGTGCCGATGTTCGGCCTTGGCAAAGACTGGGACGGCGGGGGTTTCGAGCCACCCGCCGGCTTTTCGCTGGTGATGGACTCGCAGCGGCTGTGGTGGCTTGCCAACCACCGGCGGCCAGCGGAGCTCCACCCGAAATCACGCCCCGGGGCCTTCCAAGCAGAGCTGTGGCGCTACGATGTGGCGGAGCTTTTCATCGCCGATCCGGCGAGCGGCCGCTATTTCGAATTCAATCTGGCACCCAACGGCGCTTGGTGGACCTGTGAGTTCACCGCGCCCCGGGTGCGGGCGGAGGAGCTGGACATCGCGATGCCGGAAATCGCGACCTTCGCCGAGATGGCACCGGACGGCTCGTGGCTGGCGGCGATGGCGATCCCGCTCGACCTGCTCAAGGCCCGCTTGGACTTCGGCGGCGCATCGAAAGTCAACGTGACGATGATCCTCAATTCCCCCGCGCAGCGCTTCCTCAGCGCGACGGATTTGGGCCCGGGCGAGCCGGATTTCCATCGGCCGGAGAAATTTTCGCAAGTCAGCTTCGCACCGGTTCCGGAATGAGCGTCGATTCCTGGGCGGTCCGTATCGCCGCTTGGCCAATTCCATTTTTCGTGCTAACACAGCCGGGTGATCAAGCGCTATCAGATTCAGGACATCATCGCGCAGGATGCCTCGGGGATCGTCTTTCATGCGATGGATGTGGAAACCCACGCGGCC
>JBIPND010000518.1:0-3366 GCA_044374015.1 Luteolibacter sp.
GCGTAGGCCCGGCCTCCCCGCTGGTCCTCGGAAAGCTGGAACGCCCGCAGCACCCTCCCCGTTTCCAGCCACTCCGGACTCTTGCTCCCGGCATACGCGGGGAAACTGCTCCACCGCCAGCTCCGCAAGCGCTTGCCCGTCTCTCCACCCGCCCAGCCGGACCGCACCGGGTTGAGATGAATGTAATCCGCCACGATCTTGAAATAACAACCCGCGCGCTCCTCGCCGTTGACCACCACCGCCTTGTAACGGCCTTGAAACACATGTCCCTTACGCCGCCGCCGCCGGTTCCAGCCCTGCGCGTAAACCCCGAGCAGCCACTTCATCCCCGCCACCAGGTTCGGCTCCGGGGTTTCGTTGAGGAGATGAAATTGATTGCCCATCAGCACCCACGCATGCACCCGCCAGCCGAAGCTCCCGCAGGCCCTCTCCATCAGATCGATCCAGCCGTAGCGGTCCTTGTCTTCCTCAAACACCTGCTTGCCGCCGTCGCCCCGCGCCATCACGTGGTAAACCGCGCCCGCCGCCTCGTATCGCAAAGGTCTTGCCATGAAGCGATGGAGACCGCCACTGACCAAGCCGTCAATGCTTGTTAGTCGGGACTGACCCTATCCGCTCGTCTGGGCAAGCTTTCATGGTGGTTATTTCTTATCTAAATCGCTCAATATCAGCCATTTACGCGCTAATATGACGCGCATGGCATGATTCTCAGTGAGGGAACTGGAGAAGTAACCTGCACTTCTATCGTCACGCGGGGTGTGCAACTTCTGCATTAGTAGGTGTTTGAATCCAAATCTATAAATTTGCCCACTCGGTCCTAACCGGAAAGTCTTGAGCAATATGAGGAGTGTAGATCTCAACCCGAATAAAAGGCCCTCCAGAGTCAGCGCCGCTGCTGGCAGCCTTTTTCAGGGAAATATCAGCGTGCGGGCCGCAAGAATGTTCCGCCGCCCGCTTCGGAGACTCCTTTTACTGGCAAATTTGATCCTGCTGTGCTCGCTGCCGCTGGTGGCTGCCGAATTGAAAGTGATGAACACCGATGACTCCGGCACTGAGGCACTCCGTGCTCGAATCGAAATGTCCAGTCCGGGCGACACCATTACTTTTGATGCCTCCGTTGCCGGAAAAACCATTTTTCTCGATAGCGAATTAACCGTCAGCCACAGCCTGACCATCAGTGGCCTGGGCAGTCTTCCTGCCGTCACACTTGCGTCGAAGGGGTCTAATCGCATCCTTCGCATCGCCGCAGGGACGGTGGCTATTTCCAATCTCACGTTCCGGGATGGCAAGGGAGGCGGAGCTGGGGAGTCTGGCAGCGGCGGAGCCATCTTCAATCTGGGCACTCTCACATTGAACCGCTGCACGATTCTGGACAGCACTGCGCTGAATCGTGGCGGCGGCGTCTTCTCAGGTGTTGGCTCCTCTTGCACGGTCCAGGAAACGTCGATTACCCGGTGTTTTGCCAGTAACTCCGGAGGTGCCATCGCTGCGGCGGGCGTTATCAACCTGACCGCGTCTGCCTTCTATGACAATACGGCGACCCGCAAGGGAGGTGCCTTGGCCACGGAAAGCCAGAGCGATCTCACCGTGAAAAACTGCACCCTCGCGGGGAATACGACCAGCGAGGACGGTGGTGCCATCCATGCCTCTGGCAGTTCCAGCATCCAGCATTCCACCCTCTCGGCCAATACCGCCGGCAGGGACGGGGGAGCCATCTACAACGCAGGCCAAGCCGCCGTCCGCTTGGACTCGTCCATCGTGGCGGGGAATTCGGCGCTTGCCTACGCGAACATCGCCGGAACTACGAGCGGACCGGACAACAACATCACGGACCGCGAGCCACTGTTGCTTCCGCTAGGGAACTATGGCGGCCGGACGTTCACCATGCGCCCGCGGCTCACCTCGCCGGCGATCGATGCCGGTGGTTCGTCCAGCTTGGCCACCGATCAACGCGGTTTTCCGCGCTTGCTCGGTTTGAAGACAGACGTGGGTGCCTGTGAACTTGAATTTTCCGATCTAAATCCAGATTCCATCACGATCCGCGACCGTGTTCCGGTTGGAGGAAGCGATCAGTTTGAAATCTCCGAGGACCCGGATTTTCTCAAAGTGGTGCGCCGGTATGCCGGGGGAAGGCCCGATGGCAAGAACGATGGTTTCCGTCTGGACGCGGGCTTTAGCGAGATTTGTTCGGTGGCCGGTGATGGGTCCGGAAACCTGTTCGTTGCGGATGTTGGGAATAACAAGATCCGGATGATCGCCACCGATGGCACGGTGACAACCATCGCTGGCAACGGTGAGTTCGGTGCCATCGATGGGGCGGGGATCAATGCCCGGTTCGGCTTGCCACTTGGTGTGGCCACGGATTCCGCTGGAAATGTTTATGTGGCGGATACCTTTAACCACCGGATTCGCAAGCTGGCCAAACCCTTGACGCCTGATCTGCCCTGGGCGGTCACCACTCTTGCGGGAAGCACCAGCGGCCTTCGCGATGGAGCTGGTTCCAGCGCCAAATTCAGCTTCCCCTCCGCCTTGACGGTGGACGCCAACGGTGTGATTTACGTGGCGGATTCCCAAAATCATTGCATCCGTCAGATCAACTCCTCTGGTGCTGTTTCCACCTTCGCTGGGACTGGGGCGGATGCCTCTTTGAAAACTTCCAAGCACCGCCTCAGCGTGAGGCTTTCCAGCCCGCGCGGCGTGCTCGCGGCCGCCGGGGTGCTTTACATCTCGGACACTGGAAATAACCGGGTCATCAAGGTCGATACCGCCACCGGAACGACCAGTGTCGTTGCTGGATTCAGCGCAGAGTTATCAGGGTATCAGGCCGGATTGGATTCAACCGCCACCTTCGATTCGCCATGCGGACTCGCGATGGACCGCGTCGGCATTTTGTATGTGGCGGAGCTGAAGAAACATTCGGTGCGCTCGATCCAGCCCGATGGCAAGGTGTCGAAAGTGGCGGGTCTCGATCTCCCCGGCTCCACGGACGGCAATACCAATGTCGCGAAATTCAATGAGCCGGCAGGAGTCGTGGTGATGAACAGGGCTGGCGCGGATACCCTCTACATTGCGGACTCCCTCAATGGATCGATCCGTGAAACCAGGCTCACCGCCTTGAAGGTGGATACGGCCTCCCGGGTGTCAGGTGATGCCAGCGAGATTTACACCACGCTGAATCTATTCGATCTGCGCCTGGACCCCTATGTGAACTACTATTTCCGACGGGTCGGGAGCACGGATTACGTTCAATCCTTTTCTTTTGCCGAGCTCCCGGACGCCACCACGCTGGATGCCGACCGGCTCACACCGATTTCTGGCAGAATGCGTGCCGCCGTGCATCCTCACACGAGCCCCACGAAGGTCGTT
>JBIPND010000519.1:0-3363 GCA_044374015.1 Luteolibacter sp.
CCGTCTCGCCGTCAACAAAGACTGGCGCTCGAAGTGGTATGCCAGCGGCAAAGACTACACCAACAAGCTCCACGAAGACCTCGCGATTCGTGGCTACCTCAAGAACAAGCTCATCAATGCTGGTTTGGCCCGAGTGGTCATCGAGCGGGCATGGAACAGTGTTCGCGTCACCCTTCACACCTCCCGCCCCGGCCTGATCATTGGTCGCCAGGGCAAGGAAATCGAAGTGATGACCAAAGACATCACCAGCCTTTGCAAAGGTGCCCAGGTGAAGATCGACATCATCGAAATCCGCAAGCCGGAACTCGACGCCCAACTCGTCGCCGAGCAGATCGCCGTGCAACTTGAGCGCCGGATTTCCTTCCGCCGCGCCATGAAGCGTGCTTTGCAAACCGCCATGGAATTCGGTGCCGAAGGCATCCGCCTCCGTTGCGCCGGCCGCCTCGGCGGTGCCGACATCGCCCGTGCTGAAGGTTACCGCGAAGGCAAAGTGCCTCTCCAAACCCTCCGCGTCCCTCTTGATTACGGCTTCGCCGAAGCCCGCACCTTGTATGGCATCATCGGCATCAAGTGCTGGGTCAACAAGAAGGAAGACGACGGCACCGGCAAACAACCCCAAGGTCGCAACGACCGCGGTGACCGTGGCGGAGACCGCCGTGGTGGCGGCGGCGGAGACCGTGGAGGCGACCGTCGCCCACCGCAAAACCGCAACTGATTTTTTCATCTCTCAATCTCAAATTAACACCTTTCACGGAAAGACCGAGTTATGCCTTTGATGCCCAAACGAACCAAGTTCCGCAAGAGCCACCGCGGAAGCCGCTCTGGCAATGCCCAGCGCGGAACCACTGTCGCCTTCGGTGACTTCGGTCTGCAAACCCTCGACCGCGGCTGGATGACCAACCGCCAGATCGAAGCTTGCCGGATCGCGATCAACCGTTCCCTGAAACGGAAAGGAAAAGTCTGGATCCGGATTTTCCCACACAAATCCATCACTTCCCGCCCTCCTGAAACCCGGATGGGTAAAGGCAAAGGCGCGGTCGAAGGCTGGGTCGCCGTGATCCGCCCGGGCAACATGCTCTTCGAAATCGGCGGTGTTCCAGAATCCGCCGCCAAAGAAGCCATGCGGCTGGCCTCCTACAAGTTGGGCATCCGCACCCGCCTCGTCTCCCGCAATCCGCACGCCTGATCCGTCCGATCAGACCCCATTCCATATCCGCCCGAACCATGGCCAAAACCAAAGCCAAAGAGACCCCCAGCAGCCTCACCGCCGACGAACTCCAACTTCGTCTCCGTGAGCTCAAGCAGGAAGCTCTCAACCTCCGCCTCCAGAAAGCCACCGGCTCTTTGGAAAACCCCGCCCGTATCCGCCAGGTGCGTCGCGAAACCGCTCAAGTCCTCACGGCGGTCACCGCCAAGGCGAGCGCCTAATCCTTGCCAACGCCTAATCACTCCCACTTATGAGCGAGACTCCTCAGGACACTCAGATCCACCTCCGTAAAACCCGCGTCGGCGTGGTCATTTCCAACAAAATGGAAAAGACCATCGTGGTCGAACACGTGGCACGCGTTCCCCACCCGAAATTCAACAAGATCGTCAAGCGCTCGAAAAAGTACTACGTGCACGACGAAACCAGCCAGGCCAAGATCGGCGACCGCGTCAAAATCGTCGAAACCCGTCCGCTCTCGAAGCTCAAGTGCTGGACCCTCGCCGAAGTGCTCTCGCACTAATCATAAACGCTGAAATGCTGAAAAGCTAAAACGCTGAAATCATTCAGCCCGCTTTTCCTCATCTCAGCTTCCGCCCAATTTCAGCTTTTCAGCCTTTCAGAATCTCAGCTTTTACCACTACACAGTCATGATCCAGATGGAAACCATGCTCGTCGTCGCCGATAATACCGGCGCGCGCAGCGCAAAAATGATCGGCGTGCTCGGCAAGCGCAGCCGCACCGCCCGCATCGGTGACGTGATCACCTGCCACATCCGCGATTCCATCCCGACCGCCGCTGTCAAAAAAGGCAGCGTCGTCAAGGCCGTCGTCGTCCGCACCGCTTATCCGATCCGTCGCGCCGATGGTTCGATCCTGCGCTTCGATTCCAACGCCATCGTCATCATCGACAAGGACAACAACCCGCGCGGCACCCGGATCTTCGGACCCGTTGCCCGTGAACTTCGCGAACGTCAGTTCATGAAGATTGTTTCTCTTGCACCTGAGGTTCTTTGACCCTAAGGCATTCCGCCAAGTCACAATTCATCCATTCCATCTCATGAGCCGTATCAAGACGCACGTCAAAAAAGGCGACCAAGTCGAAATCATCGCAGGCAATCACAAAGGTAAGCGCGGCACCGTGCTCCTCGTGAACGCCGCCAAGGGCAAGGTTACCGTCGAAGGCGGCCGCCCGATCATCAAGGCCACCAAGGCCACCGAAAGCGACGCCGGGGGTCTCAAGACCATCGATGGTCCCATCCATATCTCCAATGTCAAGAAAGTGGGCTGAAGCGATTCCGTTTCCGCCCGCGCTTAAGCGCCACAACCAACCGCGCTGACCCGCAAAAACACAATGAGCACTCCAGCACTCCAGCAATACTACAAGGACAAGGTCGTCCCGAGCCTCACCAAGCAGCTCGGCTACACCAATTCCCATCAGGTCCCACGCCTCGAAAAGATCGTGGTCACCTCCTGCATGGGCAAAGCCCCGGACCGCAAGGTCGCCGTTGACGACGCCGTCAACGAAATCCAGAAGATCACCGGACAACGCCCTTCCATCACCTACTCGAAGAAGGCCGTCGCCAACTTCAAGCTGCGCGAAGGTGAAGCCCTCGGCGCCCGCGTCACCCTCCGTGGCGCCCGCATGTGGGAGTTCCTCCACCGCTTCATCAACGTCACCGCACCCAACATCCGCGACTTCCGCGGGATTTCCTCCAAGTCGTTCGACGGCCGCGGAAATTACGCCTGCGGCATCACCGAGCAATCGATCTTCCCGGAAATCGAAATCGACCAGATCAAACGCCAGATCGGCTTCGACCTGATCTTCGTGACCACCGCCCCGAACGACGCCGAAGGACGCGCCCTCCTGATGGAGCTCGGCATGCCGTTCCGCGACATGAAAAAAGCCAACGAAGTTGAAGCCGAAGCGGCCGCTGCCAACTAACACACCGACCCACCTTTAAAAGAATCATCTGTTATGGCAGTTCTCACCGATCCAATTTCTGACTTCCTCACGCGTTTCAAAAACGCCGCCCGCGCCGGCAATGTGGAATTCACCGCACCTTATTCCAAGATCAAGGCGGACATCGCCCGCATCCTCCAGGAAGAAGGCTACATCTGGAAATACGAAGTCGTCACCGGCGACCGTACCACCCTCAA
>JBIPND010000520.1:0-3356 GCA_044374015.1 Luteolibacter sp.
TCGATGAGGATTGCGATTCCGAGAAGCAGCTGTTTGAAGCGCTCGGGCTGTGGAAGTTTTTCCAAGTCGGAGCGGAACTTCTCCATCCCCCGCTTGGCGAGCTCCTGGAGAGTGGGCTTCGTGGATTTCGGTGCCTTGACCTCCAAGCCGTTCTTCCGGGCAAACTTCTTGGCTTCGGATGCAACCATCGGGCCGGTCAGTTCCGAGGGATTCTTGTCGGCTGTGATCGCCGACCAACATGCGACCCGGTGCTCCTTGGGGACGATCTTAAACATGGGACGAACTTGTCCTTCGTTCACTGGCAATTTTTCCCCATTTGGGGAATCCTTGCAGACGAGATCGGCGACGAAGCCGCCCAGTTCAACCAGCCGGTAGCCTTGGGATTTTTCGTAGCCCCACTTGACCAGCATGTATTGCTCGAAGCTGCGGAAATTCTTTTTCCAGAGCAGACCGCTGCGGTAGCTGCGGATTTCATGCAGTGCCTTGGCAGCGGCGGCGCTTGCTTTGACGCCTGAATCCACAATCGCTTCGCGCTCGGCCAGGTAATCGCTATCTGCTGGTTCCAGCGAGGGCAGAGGCTCCGAGGGGGCTGACTCACCGCCGGCGGTGAGCTGGCTGATATTCGCCTCTTCGCCAAGGAGGACGGCCCCTTTATCGCGTTGGTCCTTCCACCATGCTGCCGTGTCACGGTCGATATACTGCAGAAACCGCAGTTTTTCAGGCGGAATATTCTTCGTGTGGGCGAGGAAGGTCGCACGGGCGTAATCCTCCCAGGCTTTCTTTCCTTCGGCCCCGAAGACGGTTTTGAGCCGCTTTGCCTCAGATTCAAACACGGGCAGACTCAGGGCGTCGAGAGTCTTCTGCAGCGACTCACCCCGGACATTGATGGGTTCCGCCCAGACGTGCTCACATTTTTCGACCCGGATCGCCGCGCACATTTCGAGTGAGAACTTGTCGTAGTCCTCCTGGGGCAGGCTGGGACAAATCATGCCGAAGGTGCGAATGCCATGGTCCTGGAGCCAGTGGAGCGCTTCGAGACGTTTGGAAACAAGCGCGGTCCCGAATTCGATGGCGGCTGCCACTTTGTCGTCCAGCGTGCCGATGGAAAATCCCAAGATAAGGCGGTGATGGTATTTCTTCGGAATCATCTCGCGCTCGACGAGCCACTTCAGCAGCGAGCTCTTGCTGAGCAGGCGGATCTGCCAGTTAGTGTGCTCAAGGATGAGGTTGCAGGCCTCTGCGGTTTCTTTGAGCAGTTCCATGTTGGCCGCCACGTCCACCAGAGAGGAGGAATACACCACCCGTTTGTCGTCAGGGTCGCCGTAGATGCGGGAGCCGTCGGCGGATTTCAAGAGCTGGGACTTTAGAACTTTAAGCGAGTTCCTGCGGCGGATCACGACGTCCTCGAAGCTGAGATTTTTTCCGGTTTCACGATTGTAGGCATCAATGATCGGCTTGTCTAACTTGATCATCTGGGCGGGAACATAGCAGAAAGAGCAGTTGAACACGCAGGCGTCACCGAGATTCATGACGATGCCGTCACAGAGGAGTTTTTCGTGGAATTTCTCGCTGGGGATCGTCAGGACGGTTTCCCCATCTCGATAGAGTATGGGCTTGCCGTTCATGGTTTCACGAGGCGACTGAGTGACGAGGATGGAGGTGATCTCTGGCGTGGCGGATGGTAGTGCCGGTTCCAGCGTCATCGGTAGCGATTCCAGTGGCGCTGTGTCGATCTCGTTGCAGGGGGCGGGTTCATCAAAGGGGACGTTCTTGACGGTTTCTTGTTTCTTGAATCCTCCACTGGCGATGTAATCAAGAATGTCGCCCCAGCGGAAGCTGATGTCTTTAACGCCGCCTTGCTGGGGGAGCTTTTGCAACTTGCCCCGTTTGACGGCTTTGTGAAACGCATCGCGGCTCGGCGCATTCTTGCCCAGCCTCTTGCGTGCCTCTGCGACGGTGACGGTGTCATCTGCGGTGTAGTTGGTGGTGTCCGGATTTTCGACAGCTGCCGCCTCCGGTTCGTGTTGCGTGTGGACGGTCAGTGCCGGTGTGGTGGTTTGGAGCAGTGTGTTTTGCATTTGGTTGGTGCGTTGTTGCGCGGTTGGGGTTGTGTTTCGGCGGGGGAGGGTTGGTTTCCCAGATCGCGGCAAGCCGCGAGACGGGGGACTAGGAGTGAGTTGGCGGTTGTGCGGATGGTTCCCGACCTGTGGCCACTGGGGGTGGCTCCGGTGGTGGATTCTGAAGCCAGAGCACGCGTGACTTGTTGCCGGTCTTCGCATGAACGTGTCCGGGAAGGCGGCATGGGTGCTCGGAGTTGCCGACGAGGCCAGCGTCCACACCCAGCGCGGATGCAGAGGCTCGGAGTGATGCCAGGACTTCGTTAGGCGGTGAGTGAAACCACGCGTGCATGCTCTTGCTGCCTGTCCATAGGATCGCAGCGAGCTGCCAATGAAGCCCTTCACGGATCCAGCGGATGAGCGCAAGGGATGCGTGGATGTGGGTTTGAAGTTGTTCCGGGGTTGTCGGGCTCTTGCCGTCGAATCCATCGAAGTCGAGGACGACATAAGGAGCTGACTCGACATTGACGGCGGACCTTGAGACCGTCCCTGGTTTCCAGGTGGCGGGTGTCACCATCGGCCCAACGCGTTCGCCATCAGGAGTGGAGTACCATTTCCGGCAGGTCCGCCAGCGTTTGGAATAAATTCCACCCTGTCCGCTTTCGGTAGTCTCTCCGGTCCAGAGAATGACGTTCCCTGGATAGAGTGCTGAGAGGAAGTGCCGTGGATCGCTCTCTACTAAAGGACAGTCGATGCGTTGAGGGGAGTTTTCCCAAACATCGGCCGGAGTCCAAGGGTGACGGGCGATGATTGCGGAACGCTTGGCTTGGGCCGTGGCGACCAAGCGCGCGCGTTCCTGGGCGGCGCGATTTTCCCTGGCCCGGTTTTCCCGCCAAAGACGATCCCGCTCTGGATCCCGCTGACGGTCGCCGGCAATGCCAACGAGGGCGAAGATCCGGCGGCGGTGTTCCGCGTCGCCCTGCATGGCGGCACAAGCAAACTTTCCGTTTTGAAAAATGGCGAGGTGGTGACCTTTACGGTCTCCACCATCGGCGGCGCAGGCGGGGCAACGTGCCGTGATTTTGGTTCCGGATAGGCGGACCTTTTCGAGGCGGTTGGTGTCGAGGTGGGATTCAGTCATCGTGGTGCGTGAAAATGTTTTGTTGTGGAGTGTCCCGCGCGTCCCTCCGGTCCCATAGGTGACTGGCGGTGGGACATGAGGGACGAGAGGGACACGGACGGGAGGAGTTTTCATTCATCGTCGTCCTGGCGGATCAGGTTCCAAAAGCGCAGGCTTCC
>JBIPND010000039.1:0-10730 GCA_044374015.1 Luteolibacter sp.
CCTCGCGGACGCCGTCTTCGGTGGCTTCGAGGGCATCGAGGTAGCCGTCCATCGGGGTTTTGGAATCGACGACGATGGATTTGCCGCCGGGCAGGCGGACGACCAGGTCGGGGCGGAGTTTTTTGCCCTCGTCGGTGGTCGAGTGGTGTTGGACCTCGAAATCGCAGTGCTCCTGCATGCCGGCGAGTTCCACCACCCGGCGCAACTGCATTTCGCCCCACTGGCCGCGGCCGGTGGGCTGGCGCAGGGCTTTGACCAGCGAGGCGGTCTCGCGCTGGAGGCCGAGCTGGCCTTCACCCAGCGCGCGGACCTGCTCCTTGAGCTCGGAATACGCGCCTTCACGGGCTTTTTCGATCTCGCCGATGCGCAGCTCGAATTTCCCGAGCGACTCGGCGACCGGCCGGACGAGCGTCTCGATGGCGATTTTGCGTTTTTCGATTTCGCCCTTGGCCTCCTCGGTTTGGGTGGCGAGCGAGGATTTGGCGAGGTGGAGGAATTGTTCGGAGGACGATTTCAGGGCGTCGGCGGAGAGCGCTTTGAAGGTGTCGGAAAGTTTGATTTCGGCGCGTTCGAGCAGCGCTTGTTTTTCGGCGGCGGCTTTGAGTTCGGCGTCGAGGCGGGTGCGGAGTTCGGTGAGCTGGTTGCGGAAAGTCTGGGATTCCTGCTCGTTGCGCTGGGATTCGGCGGCGGTTTGGGCGAGGCGGGCTTCGATCTCGGAGGTGCGGCGTTCTTCGGCTTTCAGACGCTCGGCGGCGGCGGAAATTTTGCCGGAGGCGGCCAGTTTGGTGAAGAGCCAGCCGAAAAACAGTCCGAGGACGGCGGCGGTGATTTCAGGTAGAAATTGGGTGAGTTCGGGTGGCATGATGGATTTGTCCTTGCGGGTGGCTGCTGGCTCGGTTTCCTAGAGAGTGTCACCGGGTGGATTCGTGGTATCGAATGGCCCGGCGATACGCAAACCAAACTCCTCAATCTTATGGCTAACACACTCCCCGAACTCGGCTACGCTTACGATGCGCTCGAACCCCACATCGACGCGCGCACCATGGAAATCCATCACTCGAAGCACCACAACGCCTACATCACCAATCTCAACAACGCGATCGCCGGCAAGGTCGATCTCGAAGCCAAGAGCGCCGATGAGCTGATCCGCGACCTCGCCGCCGTGCCGGAGGACATCCGCACCGCGGTCCGCAACAACGGCGGTGGCCACGTGAATCACGCGTTTTTCTGGAAAGTGATCGCACCCGGCGGCGCCAAGGCCCCGTCCGGCGAACTGGCTGCGGCGATCGACGCGGGCTTCGGCTCCTTCGATGCATTCAAGGAAGCGTTCGCCAAGGCCGGCGCGACCCGTTTCGGCTCAGGCTGGGCGTGGCTCTGCAAAAAGGCGGACGGCTCGCTGGTCGTCTGCTCATCCGCAAATCAGGACAACCCGGTGATGGGCGCTGATTTCGGTGGCTGCGGCAACACCCCGATCCTCGGCCTCGATGTCTGGGAGCACGCCTACTACCTGAACTATCAGAACCGCCGCCCGGACTACATCGCCGCTTTCTGGAACGTGGTGAACTGGGACGTCGTCGCCCAGAACTTCGCCGGCTGATTTTCCCTGAAATTCTTCAAATCGCGTCCGGCTCCTTGCGAGGCGGGCGCGATTTTTTTTGTGCGGGGTTTCAAGTTCAGAAATTCTGATCCGGTTGGAAGAAAATTTGTAGAACTTCAAAGTTGTGGGGCGGAGGTTCTTACGGGCCAACGGGCCAAGCCATGCCTGCCCAAGGCATCGGCCTGGTCTTTATACACATTTTCCGCACGGGCGGAGGAATCTTCGGTCCCAACGGGACCTTTCATCCCAGCCCGGCACGCAGTGCCGGGTGTTTGGCATGGGCATGGGATTGCGTGCTGTAGGGACGGTTCATGCCATGGGCGGCGACGGAAGTTGGCGACGACGGCTTCGCCCATGAGCAACCTCTCCAGCATGAGGCGTCCCCTACAGGACGCACGGATTTCAAACAATTCCTACCCGGCACTGCGTGCCGGGCTTTGATGAGCCGTCCTTTTGGGACGAAGAGCGGGAAATGCATCTAACGATCGGGGCATCGGCCTTGGCTGGATGCCAAGGCGAATCTTCGATGGCCGCAGCCCGGCCGATGATGGCGTTGCGACCACGCACGAGGACCCAGCCCGTTGGGCTGGGCTGGCAGGGTGGCGGACCCTTTCTGAAGTTCGCACATCGCGCTCGCATTTTGGCGGGGGCGGGGCTAGGTGCCATGGGTGCACGGCGAGCAGGACAATCGGGGAAACCCCAAGGCGGTTTTCAGATGGCTGTGGGCGGTGTTTTTTTTCCAAGGGATGACGCCGGGCTTCTGGCTGCCGGCGATGACGAACATCCTCAAGGCGGAGGGCCTGAGCGCGTGGGTCTCGCTGGTGTTCGTGGTGCCGCCGGTGTGCGCGATGATTTCGCCACTGATCGGCGGGGCCTTGGCGGACCAGCGGGTCGCGGCGAACCGGCTCTACGTTTGGTCATCGATGATCGGGGCCGGGTTGCTCGCCGCGGCGTTCTGGTGCCTGGATGCGGGGCTGCATCCGTGGTGGTTCGTTAGCTTGCTAGGTTTGTATTCGTTGTTTTCCGGGCCCGCCTGGGGACTGCTCACCACCGTCGCCCTGACTCATTTGCCGAGTGGCGAACGTCAATTTCCACTGGTGCGGCTCGGCGCGACCATCGGCTGGATGGTGGCCGGGGTGATGACCAGTTATTTGTTAGCCGGCGACACCAGCCCGAAAGTCGGTTACGCCTCGGCGGTGACCCGCATGATCGGTGCGATCCTCGGTTTTTGGATGCCGCACACGCCGCCGTTAGGCCGGGCTTCGTCGTGGAAAAGCCGCCTCGGCCTCGATGCGTTCCGGCTGATGAAACAGCGCGACCATTGCGTGTTTTTCGTAGTGACGGCGTTGTTTTCCGTGCCTCTAACCGCATTTTACATGTATGCCCCGGAGCTGCTGAAAGTGCTGGGCGACGGACGCTCGACGGCGACGATGACGATCGCCCAACTCACCGAAGTGCTGGCGATGTTGCTAGTCGGACGGGTGATGATGCGTTATCGGGTGAAGACTGTGTTGCTGTGGGCGCTGGGTCTCTCGGCGGTGCGTTTTGGGATGAGCGCCTATGCCGGAGCGAGTGGTTCGATCGCCTGGCACATTGGCGGCATCGCGCTGCATGGGATGTGTTACACGTTTTACTTCATCACCGCGCAGGTGTTTCTGGATCGACGGGTGGATCCGGGGATGAAAGGGCAGGCCCAGGGCTTGCTCTCGCTGGTGTCGGGCGGACTCGGGCCGCTGGTCGGCGCGCTCGTCTGCGGCTGGCTGCGCAATCATCTGGTGACCGCCGACGGAAATGGCTGGATGGAATTCTGGGCGGTGCTCGCCGGGATGATCGTGGTGTGTTTCGGGATCTTTCTGATTTTCTACCAAGGATTGGGCAAACGAAGCACGGCCGAGGCCGCCTGAATTTTTTCTGAGCCGCCCGCCACCGGATGCGCTGCATCCCGTGCGGAGTGCGCAGCGCAACAAGGAGGGGCGGAATCCGTCCGCCCTGCCCATGGTGAGCCAATGGTGGCGGCTTGGCTCAGCTCATTGGCCGCTCATGGACGGAGCGATCGGAACATCGCCCCTCCTTGGCACCGCCGCGAATCAAACCGCGGACGGACCGCGAAATTTATTTCGCCTGAATCCATCACTCTCCAGCCGCATCCATCTCGCCGCTTCTGACAGATCCAAGAGTTTTTCAACCGCAGATGAACACAGATGGACGCAGATAAAGAGGCATCAGCGGCGAGACCGCTTTGGATTCTTGCCGAGGCCAAGGTGGCGGGGTTGATGAAACATCCAAAGCGGTGTGGCGCTTTGCTTCCCACCGCAGTCCAAAGGGGCGCCAATGTATGGAGTGCGGTGGCAAAGCGCAGCGGCGACACCGCTTTGGATTCTTTGCGAAGCCCGAGGAGCCGGGGCTGCTTAATCATCCAAAGCGGTGTGGCGCTTTGCTTCCCACCGCAGTCCAAAGGGGCGCCAATGCATGGAGTGCGGTGGCAAAGCGCAGCGGCGACACCGCTTTGGATTCTTTGCGCAGCCCAAGAAGCCGGTGCTGCTTAATCATCCAAAGCGGTGTGGCGCTTTGCTTCCCACCGCAGTCCAAGGCCCGTAATTTTGAGGGAGGTGGCGGAAAGGGCCGGCAGACCCGAAGCGGCTCGAGTTCCGCGGGATCCACGAAGGGGCCGGCTGAATTTTTTCTTAGCCGCCCGCCGCCGGATGCGCTACATCCGGCCCATGGATGAACTGACACGCGATCACGGACCGCAACCGCTTGACGGCTTGATGGTCCGCTGGAATTTGACCAATCATGAATTGGTGGAGGTTTCTGAGGAACAACTGAACCACAAGCAGGTGCAAAAAGCCCGCAAGGGACGCCAACTCACGCTGCATCTGATGCAGAAGATGATGCGGGCGCTCAACGCGGCGGCGGTGGCCAAACTGCCCAAGGAGGAGCGCGGGAAATTCGTGCCCTACCTGCACAAGCAGTTGTTCAGCTACGCCAAAGGTCACGAGGCGGCGTGGACGGACCCGAATGAAGAACTGATGCCCAAGTGAGCGCGGGCGCGGCCAGGTGGACCATCGTCGGCCAAGGCCTCGCGGGCACGTGCCTGGCGTGGGAACTCTGGCAACGCGGCGTGCCCTTCACGCTGCTGGATCGCGGCAGCGGCGGCAGCTCGCGGGTGGCCGCCGGCATGGTGAATCCCATCACCGGGAAAAATTTCGAACCGAGCTGGCGCATCGCGGAATTCCTGCCGCAAGCCACCGATTTCTACGCGAGGGTCGAAGAACGGATCGGCCGGAAAATCTGGTTTCCCTTTCCCGTGCTGCGGCTCGCGGGATCGGAAAAGGAATGGGCGAAAATTGTTTCGAAGTTGGGCGAGCCATCGGTCGCCCCGTGGGTGGACGGCGAAGTGGCCGCGCCTCCCGGCTGGGTGGGGGCGGTGAATGTGCGCGGCGGCGGGCGGCTCGACACACTGGCATTCATGGATCGCTCGCGGAAATTTTTCGAGGAACTTGGATGCTATCAGGCAGGAGAAGCGTCAACCAGCGGACCTAACATGATTTGGTGCGATGGCTCGGCGGGATTGATGGAGGGCAAATTCGGTCCTCACCGCTGTGCCAAAGGTGAGATCCTAACGGTCCATGCGCCGGCGTGGGACGACACCCGGATCCGCATCGGTGCGGGTGGCTGGCTGGTGCCGGTGGGCGGCGGCCGCTTCAAGATCGGCTCGACTTACGAGTGGCAGGAGCTGAATGAAATTCCGACTGCAATGGGACTTGAGCGGGTTCGCGAAATCGCGGCCCGACTGGGTGGCGGAGATTTTGAAGTCATCGGTCACGACGCCGGCGTGAGGCCCATTCTCCGCCGCAGCCAACCGCTGATCGGTCCGTTGGATGACGGCGGTTGGATGTTCAACGCTCTCGGTTCCAAAGGCTCGCTGTATGCGCCGGGCATGGCGCGGCGGCTCGCGAATTGGCTGGTCGATGGCATCGCGCCGGAGCCGGAGGTGGACTTGCGGGTGTTCCTCCAGCAGAATCCAACCAATGAACTCTCCTGACGCCGATGCCCATTTCCCGCCGCGCCCGACCGCGCTGGCGCAGCAATTCCTGCGGGCGGTGATCCAACCAGGCGACCTCGTCATCGATGCGACGGCGGGCAACGGCCATGACACGCTTTTTCTAGCAGAATGCGTCGGCGCGGCTGGCAAGGTGCTGGCATTCGACGTGCAGGAGGCGGCGGTGGCGTCCGCGCGCCAGCGGATCGAAGCGGCTGGATTGGCGGGGCGGGTGGCTTTTTTCCGGGAATCCCACGAGCGGATGGGCGCGCATGCGGATGACGGGTCGGTGGCGGCGATCATGTTCAATCTCGGTTACCTGCCGGGAGAGCGCCACGATCTAACCACCGAGGCCGCCGCCACGTTGCGGGCGCTGGAAGTTGCTTCAAGAATTCTGAAACCGGGTGGTGTTCTAACCGTCGTCTGTTATCCCGGCCACGCCGCCGGTGAAGTGGAGGCGGTGGCGGTGGAGCAGTGGATGAAATCGAAGGGATGGCGAATCGCAAAATACGGAGCGATCGGGACGCGGAAACCGGCTCCGTTCCTGCTGGCGGCTCGGAAGGCCCCCTCAAGGCATGCGCGTCAAGCTAACGCGATCGTTCGCGAGTCTTGATAGAAGGAGGGGCAGACTCAGACCTCCTGACGTGTGGGGAAAACTGATGACCTCAATGTGACGAAATTCAGACGTAAATGCGTGCCGGGGTAGTGGGTTTCGGTGGTGTTGAGTTCGTGACAGAGGGCGGTGACCACGGCATCGTGAAGCGGGTTGGCTTGACCATGCAACTCAATGCGCAGTTCGCCTTTTACGGAATCGGGGCGGAGGTTGATCGTGGTCTTCATGAGTCCGCGCACCAAGCTGCGGGCGTCGTCGCTGCGGGTGAGTGTCTCGCGCGCGAGGTTGACCAGGGCGGTCTCGGCGCGGTAGGCGATGAGTTTGATGGTGTCGATAAAGTGTTTTCTGCCGCCACGAAGTTGCGCAATGCGCTGCTCGGGAGGGAGGTCTTTGAGCTCGATGTGCTTGGGGGTGGATTTGCGCTGGTCTTTGAGGGTTTGGAGCTGGTGTTGGGTGGCGGTGAGAAGGGTGAGGGCGGCTCCTTTTTGTTGTTCGTGGCGGGCGGCGGCGGAGGGGTTGTCGTCTTGGGGGCGCAGGGTGTGGGCGGTGAAGGCGGCCTGCTGGCGGGTGAGTAGGCCGGCGCTGCGGCGGACTTGGCTGTCGAGGGCGCGCCAAGCGGGGTTGACGAGGCGCGTGGTGTCGGGAAGTGGGCTGGTGCCATGCTCGACGAGCTTATCAAGGCCATAGTTTTGACGCATGTATTTGAAGAAGTTTTCCTGATTCCAACGAGCGAACATGGCGGCGGCGGCAGTCGCCAATGGGCTGCGGTAGTCGGTGCTGAGAACGGAGGTTTGGTGGCCCTGTTTGTCGAGGCGGCGCAGTTCGCGCAGCCAGAGATTGTTGCTGAGGCGGGTGCCGCGTTCGGCGATGAGTTGGGTGGTGGTTTCGCCGTTGGGGTGGGTGAGGGTTTGCGCGGTGAACTCGGCGGCGGGCCACTCTTCGGGGTCGGGGTGTTTGTGGTAGCTGAGGATGGCGATGCGTTGTTGTTTGAGCTGGAGGAAGAGGTCGGGGGAGTAGCCTTCGCGGTCAAAGACGAGGGTGAAGCGGTGGAGAAACGGGTCGGCTTGGAGGGCGGCGGCGCCGGGCTGGCCGGGGATGTCTTGAAGGAGGCGCGGGACGATGTCTTGGAGGAGGGTTTGTTGGAGGCCGGGGTCGATGGGTTTGGTGACGCAGAAGAAAGGTTGGCCGTCGAGCGCGTTGACCCAGTAGTCGGTGGTGCCGCGCAGGCAGAGTTTTTCGCGGCTGACGTAACGGCGCGGGAGTTTTGTTAGGGCTCCGTGATAGACGCGGGTGTGGCCGTCGATGAGCAGCACGCCGGCGGCTTGGACGTCGTGAGCCATCCAGTCGCGGGCGAGCTCGCCGCTCCAGCGGGCGGTGCGCTCGGTATCGTCACCGAGGATGGCGACTTTGGCACGTAAGGTTTTGACTTCGGGGATGCGGTCGAGGCCGAGCAGTTTGCCCCATTCGCCGGGGGCTTGGTAGCGGAGTTGTTCCATGCTGGGGATGCGGCCGAGGGCGAGATAGGCTAACAAGAGGAAGACCGATTCGAGCGGATAGAAGCCCTTGGGCAGCGTGAAGTGACTCCCGGAGTGGCGCAGGAGACCGAAGGCGAGCAAGGCGGGTAGGGCGCAGAGCACGCCGCCGTTGGGGATGTCATCGGCGATTTCAAAGGACGCTTGGGCGTTCTCCAACTCACCGAGGGCGGCGGCGACGCGCTCCATGGAGCGGGTGGTGGCGATGCCCATGAGCGCCTCGCCATCCGCGATGCTGCGCGCACTTTGGGTGGTGGGTGCGGCAGGCTGGGGGGGGTGGTCTGCTAGATCAGTGTTGGCTGGATCTTTTTTTTAAGGCGGCCGTAGCTGATGGCTTTGTGAAGGGTGTTAGGCAATACGCCGAGTTCCGCTCCGATGGCAGGAATTTTGCGACCTTCGTCGAGCATGGCTTGGGCGGTGGCGATCAATTCGGCGGTGAGTTTGTGTCCTTGGCGGGGTGGGGCGGGGCGGAAAAATCCGGCGGCCCCCTCGGTGCGAAGTTTTTTGCAGGCGCGTTTCACGGTGACGAGCGGCACGCCAAAAGCGCGCGAGATCTGGCTCTGGGAGGCATTGCCGTTGGCGCTGAGCTGACTGGTGAAGAAGCGGAACGAGGCGATGTCATCCGCCGGGTGGCTGAAGACGGGAAGCTGGCCGTTGAAGTAATACACGATGCCATCGCGTTGCTCGAAGGCGAGTTCGCTGGTGATGGCGGTGCTGCCGGACGGGAAGATGGGAAGTTGGATTTGCGGCATCGCCGCAGGCTATTTGTGACGGATCAAAAATGCGAGACCGGGCTCATTGCGTTTCACAATAAACAGCAATTTCCCAGTAGAGGTCAGGATGTCTGAGACTTCGGCCGCCCAGGCCAGGAGTGGACCATCGGATGCGATTCTCTCACCTCATAGGCTCCCCATGGGCAGGGCGGCCGAAGTCCGCCCCTCCTTAAAGTTGACGCTCATACCCTCAAGGAAGGCGCAGAATCGCGACCTGGTGGAACGGATCGGCATTCAGGGTAAGATCCAAATCGGCGACATCCAGCCAGCGGGCGACCCCGGCGAAGCGGTCGGTTTTGCCCAGTTTTTCCAATCGCGCTTCGGTTTGATTGGGTGCGGCCATCAACCATTCTTCGTCGAAACTGTTGCCGGGTTTGCCGGGGAAACAGGCCATGTAAAGCAACTCATGCTCGACGAGATCGTTGAAAAAATGCGTGCCTAACGAGACATCAGGGATCAGTCCGCCGTGCATGGCCATGATTTCACAAACCGCGGAAGCCTTGGCGATGCGGCCTGCCCGCACCGGGACTCCGAGCGAGGGACAACTGGTGCCCCAACGGCCAGGGCCTAGCAGCAGCAGGTTGCGCTCCGGGTCATGGCGTTGGACGAGGGTTTCTATCAATTTGGCCACCTGATGGCGGTCCTGCTCGCCAAGCGCGGCATAAAGGTGGGCCGGCACGTGAAGGATATCGTGCACTTGGCTTTCCCGGCCGATCCCGATCACGGCACCGCGGCACTCCAGGATCCGCCGTCCCGGCAAATTTGAAGGATCGTTTCCACCACCGCCGAGGTCCTTTTGAATCTGGAAGGTGCGGCATTGCAGCAAGTGGATGCGGTAGCTGCCGTCGGGCAGGAAATTGATGGCGAACTCGACATCGACCGGATGCTGATAGGCGTCGGCCAGCACGCTGAGCATGCGCCGCAGGTCTTCGGCCACCGGAGTGTCGCGCAACAGCTTGCGGAAGGTCAGCCAGGGAAATCCGTTAGGAGAGTTTTCGAGAAACAGATCCGCAGGGAAATCCGCACAAACCGGAGTCAGGGTCTCGACCGGCAGGGAGACCAACTCGCGCGCATCGAGGTCCAGCACATCCACCTTGCGCTGGGAGTGATCGATCTGCTCATCGACCGAGGCTTCCGGCCGGCGCAGCGGGGTGTTGAGCGCCACCAGGCGGGTGTAGTCGTCGTCGTTGCGATCCACGGCGCGGGTTCCCAGCCCGAAGACTAACCGGATCACCCCGGCTTCGGGATCGATTTCCGGGTGCCAGCGGTAGGGGTTGTAGGAAAGCCCGACGCCTGCGGCCTGCGGGAAAAAATAACTGCCACGGCGGCGGCCGGAGACCCGCATGATGAGCAGCGCCATGCGTTCCTCGCTGTCTAGCAGATTGCGGGCTTTGCGATAGCGCAGCGCCTCGGGGTCGAGCACGCTGGCATAAACGCGGCGGATCGCGTCGATCAAGGCGGCGAGGCGTTCCTCGCTCGAGCCGCGGTTGGAGAGGAAGATGCTTTCGTATTTCCCGGAGAAGGCGTTGCCGCGGGCGTCTTCAAGAATCGAGCTGGAACGCACGATGCAGGGCATTTCTCCGAAATAATCGAGCATCCCCTGGAACTGCCGGACGATTTCCGGCGGAAACTCACCGGCTAGAATGTGGTCGCGCCCTTCCTGCAGGTGTTTGAGAAATCCTTCCGGCTGCTGTTGGCTTTCACGGATCCACCAGACTCCGTTACGCACCAGATAGGTGACAAAAACCTCGGCACCCACGAAGAACGAGTCATGCACCTCGGAACGGTCGGATAGTTCCGGTTCGCGGCTGCGCACGATGGCGCGGGCGACCAACATCCCGAGCGCCTTGCCACCGATGGAACCCACGCCGATCTGGCGCTTGCGGATTTCCCAGAAATCCTCCAGTGTTAGAAACGACTCCGCCAGCGAAGCAATCCCCGAGCGGTGGACCCGGAATGCGGCGCGGACCTGGCGTAGAATGGCGTCCTCGGCCTCCGGTGTTAGTGCACCGGCTTTTTTCTCCGCTAACAGGCGTTCCACCTCCCGGAACAAGCGGTTCCAGTAGCCACCCTCGTCACGCCGATGGAGGCTCGGCCAGCGCGTCCGCGATAAAATCCGGGCCAGGATCGCGCTTTCCTCGACGGGTAGCAGCAGTTCGCCATCCTGGACGTG
>JBIPND010000521.1:0-3347 GCA_044374015.1 Luteolibacter sp.
ATCCAAAGCGGTGTCGCCGCTGCGCTCTGCCACCGCAGTCCATGCAGTGGCGGCCCTTTGGACTGCGGGGGGAAGCGATAGCGCCACACCGCTTTGGATGATTGAGCAGCACCGGCACCTTGGGCTTCGCGAAGAATCCAAAGCGGTGTCGCCGCTGCGCTCTGCCACCGCAGTCCATGCAGTGGCGCCCTTTGGACTGCGGTGGGAAGCGAAGCGCCACACCGCTTTGGATGAGTAAGCAGCATCGGCACCTTGGCATCGCGAAGCATCCAAAGCGGTGTCGCCGCTGTGCTCTGCCTGGCTCGCGCCACCGGCTTGGGCTGGGGATGCCGCTTTTCCGCGGCATATGTCGCGCCGTCTAGCCACCAGTAGCCGGATTTTCTAATCTTTACCCTCGACGCCGCCTCGTCCATCCGATCAGTCTGCTAGGTCAAAGCGGCCTGTGCGTATCGTCCGCCCCGCCAGCCTCCGCCTCGGCCCAACCACCTGTGTCAGATCGCCTCCGAACGATGTCAGACAGCCCCGGAATTATGTTACACGCTTCCGGACGATGTCAGACCGCCTCAGGACGCCGCCGAGGACGACCTCGACTCGCTCCTCACCCTGCTTGGCGCTTATGTCGATAACGCCTCCGGCGGAGACGAAGCCGCCATTCTCAGCTCCGGCATGGGAGTCAAGGGCGCGGCCGCCACCCTCCGCGCCCTTCCGGCCCCGGGCCCCGTCGCTGCCACGCTCGGCGATCTTCCCGGCGCGGTGGATCTCAGTTGGCCGCGCTTTACCGGCGCGAGTTCATTCGCCATCGAATACACCCGGGAGCGCCGACGTCTCGTCGGCACTGCGAATGGAAAGCCAACGAAAAAGCCATCCCGGCCACCTCGTTGCCACCCCATTCTCATTCCACGGCAGGACAAACAAAATAAGGCATATCGGAATCTCGATAAGGACGAGCGCGGGCCATGGAGGACAAGTGATCTATCGGCAAGGAATTATTATGGCGACGGGACTTATGCTATCACATGTCCCTCCGGGCGGGTGATTGCAGGTCCGCCGACGGGCAAGTATGGTGCCTATGAGTTTGAAAAGCACTATTACCCGAGGATGGGGGACTTTGACTCGAAGGAGGAGTTCGCTTGCGCGTGCCGGCTGGACCGGCAGGCAAAGGTGAAGTTCTGGGTGAGGAACCTGGTGAGGAAGAACGGGATGTCTTTTTTCTGCAAAAGGCCGACGGAAGGTTCTATCCGGACTTCCTGTGCAAACTGGAGGACGGCAGAATCCTCGTAGTGGAATACAAGGGCCAGAACGGCTGGACCAATGCGAAGGATGACCGCGAGATCGGCGGGTGATGGGAAGAACTGGGCGGGGGAAAGCGCCTCTTCGTCATGGTGACGGACAAGGACTGGAAGCCGATCACGGAGGAGGTGGGTTAGAGCAGGTCGTGGGAAGAGGATGAATGAATGAATGATAGACAAGATTTCCTTCCCGGACCTCCGGCACTATTATCTATCATTCATCAAAGGAAAGCGACAATTGTTGGGGATTGGGAAAACCGGATCTCCTGGAATTCCCCCTTGCCATGTGCCGGGAATCACGGCTGTTTTGAAACAGCGACGAGGAAGTAATTCCTACGCTCAAAGCTCCCCCATGAAACCAATCCCTCTCATTTTTCTCGCCGCCGCGGCCAGCGTCGCTCCAATCCTCTCTCAAGAAGAAACAACCGAAACGGGCGGTGAATCCGCCCGCACCTACATCCCGGATTCGCTCGAATTCCCTGAATTTACGCCCCCCGCGCCAACAGTGCAAAAGGTGCTCCCGCAAATCCGCATCGGTTCCTCCGTCACCGTCACCAAGGAAGACTCCCGCACCCTCACCATCCAGCTCGGGGAGGCTTCCACCGCAGCGGATATTCCTTCGCCGCCCCTACCCGTGCCTTCTCCGCCGCCGAGAGAACTTACCGCGGACGAACTCGCAGATCTCAAATGGGACCGCCAGCACACTCTCCATCTCGGAGCCACTGTTTACGATCACAAGACCAGCCAAGTGCATTGGACCGATCCGGAAACCGGGAAAACCCATCAAGCCTGGTGCGGCTTTGACGTAAGCCTGTTGGCGGGCCTCGGCGGATTCGTTCACAAAGGTGAATCCTACCAGTTCTTCCTGATGCATTCTTGCGTCAATACGGAAATTTTCAGCAAAACCCCGGACACAGATCTCGAAATACCTGCCATCTCCGCAGGGCAGATTCTTGTTTCCCGAGAAAGTCCGGCCGCAGCCACAACCCCTCTCCAAATCATTCAAGAGGTCATCGCTGCCGAAAAGGAACGGCTCGTCGCCTATCAATCAGCCAGGGAGAAATATCAGCGGGACTACGCCGCGTGGCAGAAAGCCCATCAGCCCGTCCCGCGTGATGAAACCATCATCTTCCGTCCCCATCGCGGCAGCCGGTATCTCTCCGCTACCGCACTCGGACATAAGGGAGAAGCACCATGAAGCGCTCCCCATTCCTGATCCTTCTCCTCTGCCTGACTCCGCTGGAAGGGCAAGACAACGGCATTGATCAATCGTCCGAAATTGCCACCGCTCCCACCGGCGAGACCCTCTTCCGCTGGTATGGCAAAGCCGGACGCAGCTATTTCATCCAAGTTTCCGATTCCGCCAATCACCTCGGCAAGTGGAACTGGGCCCCGCTCATCGAGAGTGGCAACGACGAAATCATCAGTCACGATGTCAACGGCACTGCCGAAACAGCCTTCTTCCGCCTCAAACACACCGATCAGCCCCTTGATCCCGGTAAAACCCTCGAAACCTCCGACTTCGATTCCGACGGTCTCTCCAACATCGACGAAATCATCCCGCCTGTCGCCACCATCGGCGGCGCCACCGACCCCCTGAACGCCGATACTGACGGAGACGGACTATCTGACAGCTTCGAGCGTGCTCACGGCCTCGATCCCAACGACGACGGTTCCATCGATCCTGACAACGGCCCCGCCGGCGATCCGGATGGAGACGGTCTCACCAACGCCGCAGAACTCGCTCTCGGGACAGACCCAAGCAATCCTGACAGCGACGAAGACGCTCTAACAGACGGCGAGGAAGTCATCCTCACCACCGATCCCAACAACTCCAACACGGATGGTGACAGCCTCCCCGACGGAGAAGACGCCGACCCAAAGGAAATTCTTGTAGATTGGAAGAAAGTCCCCGAAGCCTCCTACATATTGCTCGAGATTGACGCCCCGTTGGCAGAAGGAAGCCCAAAGGACCTTAACAACAAGGGCCAAGTACTGTTTGAAAATGGCATCTGGTCTTCCGGAGAATGGTTGCCTCTTGAAATACCCGCGAACATC
>JBIPND010000522.1:0-3345 GCA_044374015.1 Luteolibacter sp.
ATGAAGGACATCACACCGGATCTAACAGTACAAGTGTTTGTTTTAATTTTTTGAGCGGGCAAAATCTTGCCGAGCAGGGACCATGCCGAACACTTCTGGACCTAAAGCGGATCCCAGAGCCGACCGAAAAGGATTTTGCCAGGCTCCAGAAGTATCACCGGGCATGGCGGAGATTGATGGTGGAATGAAGTTTGTAGATTTAAGTTTATTACCTAATTTAAAAAACCAATCACCCGCCGGATCACATGGACCCGGCGGGCATTGGTTGGATTTCCTGATGATGTCGATCACGCGGCCCTCAGCACGTCAGCGGTTGTCATACCCGGCAGCCAAGCCTTGCACTCGTTGCGGTATTGGCACCACGAGCAGGCCATGCTCGGCTGCGGGTGATGGCGGTTGCTGGCAATGCCTTCGACGGCGGTCTCCAACAACGCCACCACCCGGCGCTTGCGGTGCGTGTCGGCGGGTGGGGATTTAACGCGGATGATCTGGGGCGTTTTGGTTTTCACCAAGAACACTAGGTCGAGCGATGGCGGGCTTTCACCCGTCGCTGCTTCCATCAGCAGTTGATAGCTGACGAGCTGGATTTCGTGATCAAACGCCGCATTTGCAGCATCCGGCTTGGCGGCGGCGGATTTGAAATCAACCGGCGTGAAGTTGCCTTCGACCAAGTCCATCGCTCCAGTGAGCGGAACCGATAGTCCCGGGATGTCTTCCTTGAGCATCACCTCCACCGCGCGCGGCTTTTCCTTCATCGCCTCCGGGGAGTCGAGGTAGGCGGCGACCACGCGCAGTCCGTCGATGCGGCATTTCTCGCGTTCGGCTTCGTCGTCGAAGTTGACCGGTCCTTCGTCGCGTTCGAGGCGGAGGAAGGCGAGGTCGTAGGCGTTGGCGATGGTTTCCGGCGAGTCGTCGCCACCCCGCCACCTGGCGATGTGGAACGCTTGGAGCGCGGCATGCACCGCCTTGCCGAGGTGGAGCGCGACGGGTGTCGCTTTCCGGATGCAGGCGACGCGCTCGAAGTAGAACTTGAGCGAGCAGCTGAGGTAGGCCTTGGCCGCCGTCGGGCTGATGTGGTCGGGAAGGCATTGCGCCCAGGGTGTCAGCCCGGTGGTGAACGGCGATTCCGGGGGAGTGACGGTTGCGATCATGCGGCGTCCTTTCTGCCGCGGCTGCCGTTGTAAGCGGAACCGTTGCGGCGGTTGTTCCCGGAGCTGTTCGAGCCGCCGTGGGTGTCGAGCAGTTCGTCGATGAGACCGGAGGCTTCGACCTTGTTGAGGATGCGCACGCCCTTGGCGAAGCGCTCGACGGCGAGGGCCTCGACGTCGGCTTTGTCGAGCTGGTGTTCCTCGACAAGTTTCAGGATGAGGTCCTTTTGCTTGTCGGAACATTTCCAGGCGGGACCGCGCTGCCAGTTCGCCACGGGGGTGACGTTGGTCGGCTCGCTCGGATCACGCCGGGTGGTGGTGCGGGGTTCGGGTGGCTCCATGCCGTAGTCGGCGGGAGGGACAAAGCCGGTGTGGAGGATTTGCTCGTCCACGGTGGCTTGGAGACGTTGGTAGAGGCGCTCGGATTCGGCGGCGACATCGTCAGTGGTCACCAGCTCCGTTTCAACGGAAACGGAGAATTGGTGGGACGAGTAGCCGGGGAGACCGAGGCGCTTGGAGTAATTTGCGATGAGTTTGATGGCCATGATGGTAATTGGTTGGGGCTGGTTGTTGGTTTTGGGTGATGGTTTCAGGAAGCCCGCAGCCGGATGCCCGGCCAAGGAATCCACTGCGGTGGGTCGGTTGCGACGGTGAACTCGATCCGACTGAAGGCGGTGAGCGGGACAGGCCCGGCCACTGCGCGCCAGTCGGTTGGGTTGGCACCCATTTCGAGGCCGGCGGCGATCAGGCGGTCATGGACGTCATCCGGTATGCGCAGAGCATTCCGAAATTCGGACGGACCGAGCCACGATACGACGGAGGGATCGATCTCGATCCGCACCAAGCACCCGCACAGGCCGATAAGTTCGGCGAGGCGGGCTTGGCGGCGGACACCGTCTTCGATCACGCCCTTGGTGGCGCTCGGTTCCCAGACGGGAGCCGAGGACAACCAGACGGCCGGGATTTCCGGCGGGGCGACGTGCGCGGTGGCGGGCAGGATCGCCCGGCTGGCGATGATTCGCAGAAAGCGGTCGCCTGTGGTGTAGTGGTAGACCGGGATGGGCATGGGAGGTTAGGGTTGTAAATGAAAAGGCCCGGCGGAATTGCCGGGCCTTTGGTTCGGTGGATGATGTCAGCCCACTCAGGCTGCGTCGGGATCGCGGCTTGTGCGGTAGGGAACAATATCCTCGCCCACGCTGGGGACGGCGACGAGGTAGGGAACATCCACGAGAGCGTCGCGCAACAAGTCGTCTGCAAGACGGGTCATGGGCATCCGGCGGCGTAGGCCCTCGCGGTAAAGCGCGCGGACCACGTCGTCGGAAAGCCGGGGCGTATAGAGGGTGCGTGGCATGGTTGCTATCGTATGTTAGGAGTTGATAATTTCAACGGCTTGGCAGCGCGATTAGCAAAAGCAGGATTGCGAGCACTGCTCCGATCACTATGGGGATCCAGTAACTGGTGAAGATCGAGCAGGTCAGAGCAATGATAGCTATGAATGCGAATGATTTTATATATGGGTATGGATTCATGTTAGTTATTTTATATTTGCTTAGTTTTAATTTGGTCTATTTGACGAGCTTGCCTAAAACTGCTAGAACCCCCACGCCGAGTATTGCATAGCCGATCACCCGGAGACCTTGTCCAAGAGGTTCGGTATCGACCATGGGTGGGCCTTGTTCGTTGCATGAGACGCAGGCGATCAAGCAGGTGAGGATCGGCAGGATCATCAGTGACTTCGCGACACGGCGTTTAGTGAGTTGGGATGGAAAGTTAGAATTCATGGTATGTGTGGTTATTGGGGAGTGGTTGATGTTGGTTCTGAAAACGCAACAAGCCCGGCGTGTTTGCCGGGCTTGTTGTGGGTGGTGACGTGAGGCGAAGTGCCTTGGTCAATTTATAATGACGCGGTGAGGCAGGGAATTTCTCAGACAATAGGTAGCTTTACAAATATATCTATATAATAGACTGACCGGGGATACCAATTCGGGCAGGGGAGGACTAACCGTTCGGTCACGGGTTTCTACCGTTTCACTCCCGGTGGCGGAACAGGCGTCCGCGTTACGCTCTGGCACTTCTCGCTGCCGGTGCTGCTGCCGGTCATCCGCCCGGAGGCGTCCCGCTGCGTGCCGCTGAACGATCCCGACGAACTGCCGCTGGTGGTGGAGCTGCCAGTGAGCCGGCCCGAGGCATCGCGGTA
>JBIPND010000523.1:0-3340 GCA_044374015.1 Luteolibacter sp.
GTCAAAGAGGGCGAAGGCACGCAGGTGCTTGGTGGGGCCAATAGCTACACCGGCACCACGGGTGTCAATGCAGGCATCCTGCTCATTGAAGGCAGCCATACCGGCGGAGACAGCTACACGGTTGACAACAATGGCGCGATCGGTGGCAATGGTTCGATCAATAGCAGCTTGTTCATCGCCGCCGGCGGAGGATTTGTTTTCAATCCCCTGAGCACGCTGATGGTGAACGGAGCCTCCGTCACATTCGGCGGTTTCTCGATCACCGACCTGATCGGCCTGGATGGAACCGTGCTCGCGGACACTTATACTCTGATTGATGGCACGGCCACGATTGACTTCACGAATATCGCGAATGTTGGCTCGGATTTCGCGGTTGCCATTGGTGGAGGAAAGTCCGCTTACTTTGAATCAGGCAGCTTGAATCTGGTGGTCATCCCCGAGCCCTCCGCCGCGCTTCTCGGCGGACTCGGCATGCTCGTGCTTCTCCGCCGCCGCCACTGCTGATCCGGCGAGTTGTTTCCACTGGATTCATGTGCAAGAACCCGGCCTCGCGGGAGGTCGGGTTTTTGCCTCGCCGCCGTGTCCTTGCGGGCCGCCTTGTCATTGGCGACCGGGCGCTCGTCCTCGCCGTGGACCAGTGCCGGCTTTTCACCCGGGCCGGAACTTGGTGCTTGGAACGGCGGCGGGCAAATCTAGCTTCGCGACATGTTTCTCGGCGCGATCGAAACCCATTTCACCCTTCTCGACTGGGGCGTGGTGATTGGCTACATGCTTCTAACTACTTGGATCGGCCACGCCCTGAGCGGGAAAAACGCGACCATCCGCGACTTTTTCCTCGGCGGGCGATCGCTGCCGTGGTGGGCGGTAAGCGGCTCGATGGTGGCCACGGAAATCAGCGCGCTGACCTTCATCGCCGTGCCCGGCGGCGTGTTCGCGCTCAACGGCGACTGGACTTACCTGCAATGGGGCATCGGCTCGATCATCGCGCGGGTGGCCGTCGGCTACTGGCTGGTGCCGTTGTATTTCAAAGAGGAAATTTACAGCCCCTACGATTACATGGGCTCGAAACTCGGCGAAGGCGTGCGGCGGCTGGTGACCGGGCTGTTTTCGCTCGGCGCCATCCTCGGTCAGAGCGTGCGGGTGCTGGTGACGGCGATCATTCTCAACACGGTCACCGGACTTTCGATGGAAATCTGCATCCTGGCGATCGGCGCGTTTGCCGTGATCTGGACGCTGATGGGCGGGATGCGCACGGTCATTTGGACCGATGTGATCCAATTCGGCATCTTCATTTTCGGCGGACTGCTCGCCTTCGGTTGGCTGGTCGGCAGCTTGGGATGGGACAGCATCATGGAAATCAACCGCAGCGCCGGCCCGGACGGCTCGATCGACAAAATGCGGATCTTCAATTTCACCCCGCCGTGGGAAAACCCGATGCTCAATTACACCTTCTGGGTCGGCGTGATCGCGATGCCGTTCCAGAACCTCGCCGCCTTCGGCACCGACCAGCTCAACGCCCAGCGGATTTTTTGCTGCGGCAGCGCCAAGGACGCGCGCAAGGCGGTCATCTGGAGCAGCGTTTCGCTGATCACCACGCTGCTGATGCTGGCGGTGGGTGCCGGGCTTTTCGCCTGGTATCAAACGAAGGGTCTTACTCCGGACGAGGCGGCGAAATTCGCGGAAAACTCGAATTTCGTGTTCCCGGTCTGGATCACCACCGTGTTGCCACCCGGCATCACCGGCCTGATCCTCGCCGGGGCCTTCGCCGCCGCGATTTCCAGCCTGGACTCCGTGCTCGCCGCGCTTTCGCAAACCTCGCTCTCCGCGTGGTATGGCCGCGAGAAACTCGAAAAGGAAGGCGACGGCCCGCTGATGGTGCGGCGCTCGCGCATCATGGTGGTGGTGTGGGCTTCGATCCTTTCCGGCTTCGCCATCCTCCTCGCCGGCGGCTACTCCCAGAACGAAAACAAGAACCTCATCGACCTCGCCTTCGGCATGGTCGCCTACACCTATGGACCGCTGTTAGGGATCCTGCTCGCCGCGATCCTGCCCGGCCGCCGCTCGCTCAATGGCCTGATCGCCGGCGTCATCGTTTCGATCCTCATCGTCGCCTGGGTCCGGCCCGAACTCCGCCAGCTGCTCACCTCGCTGGGGGCCGACGAACTCGCCGCCAGCCTGCTCGCAAGCCGACCCCAACTCGCCGACCCTTGGTTTTACCCGATCAACGTCGCCGTCACCTTGCTCGGAGCCTTCCTGCCATTGGGCCGGATGGTCGGAAAAAATCGTGCGACAACTTCGTCACGCGATAACTGACTCGTATCCAGCGATATACAAAAATACTTGTTAGGGCCACCAATGATATTTCGGATCTCCGTAGCAATATCGAGGTCAAGTTTTTAAAAAAATGATCCGTGGAACCCTTGTGGAATACGGCCCCAACCGAGTAAATGTTAGATGCTCGGAAAAAGGTTTCCCACCACCCCGGAATCCTCCTCATCTTCTGCATCTCGCCGCGCGGTGGGACCCCAAAAACGGGCCGCCCGAAATGGCAATAATTTTAAAAAACCACAGATCACACATGGAATTCGAGGTAGCAGCGGTGCAGGAGATGGCGGGTGGGGTGGAAGTGGTTTCCACCGATGGACGGGGGTGGGAGGAGATCTGTGAGGCGTTGCGTGTGATGGTCAGTCCGGATGCGTTTCAGCGGTGGTTCGGTGCCGCCAGTTGGACCGGCGTCGAGGACGGCGTCGCGTCGATCTCGGTCCCGGGTGAAATCCATCAGGTGTGGATCGAGACCAACTATCTGCCGGAGTTGACCATGGCGGTTAGCGGGTTTTTCGACCAGGTCCGCGAAGTGCGCGTGCTGGTCGGCGAGTCGGTGGCAACCGCCGGTGGCGCGCATGCCAATGGACGCCCCGCTCTGCCGCGGCCGACCAAGGCGGCCACCCTCGAAGGCGAGGCGCTCGACAAGCGCACCAAGAGCGCCGGCCTCAATCCGGCCTACACCTTCGCCAGCTTCGTCGTCGGCGCTAACAGCCAATTCGCCCACGCCGCCTGCGAGGCGGTCGCGAAAAAATCCGGCATCGGCTACAACCCGCTGTTCATCTACGGCGGCCCCGGCCTCGGCAAGACCCACCTGATGCAGGCGATCGGCCACGAGCTGCTCCACCGCCAACCCGGCTCGCGGGTGATCTATCTGACTTGCGAGAAATTCACCAATGAGTTCATCGATGCCGTCCGCCGCGGCGACATCGAAAAATTCCGCCGCCGCTACCGCAGCTCCGACGTGCTGCTCATCGACGACGTCCAGTTCCTGGCCGGCAAGGAGCGCTCGCAGGAG
>JBIPND010000524.1:0-3336 GCA_044374015.1 Luteolibacter sp.
CTCACCAACTCACAGTTTCAGGACGTCGTGACATGGAATCCGATCCCGGAACCGACCGCCGCAGCCTTGGCCGCGCTCTCCGGTTTGTTGCTCCTGCGTCGGCGCCGATGATAGAGCCGGCTTAGGGTCCTTGCCGGCAGGCGGACGGTGGCATCCCCATGTGTTTCCGGAAGAGTCGCGAGAAATAAAACGGATCGTCGTAACCGACCCTGGCGGCAGCTTCGGCGACATTGTGGTTTCCTTGTTGGAGAAGATCCATCGCCCGCTGAAGGCGCAGCCGGATCAGCAGGCCGAGCGGCGGCATGCCGGTTTGGCGGCGGCAGAGCTCGGTGAAATGGGGGATGCTGAGATGCGATTCGCGGGCGAGTTCGTCGAGTGTCCATGGGTGGGCAAGATCATCGCGCATTTTTGCGAGAACCTTGAGCAGGCGGTTTTCCGCGCGGCGGGAGCGGGTGCCGGGCGCGCGCTGATGGACTTTTGCCAGTCCTAACAGTCGACCGAACGCGGTCGAGAGTCCGGTCATCGCCGCCTCGCTGAAACCATGGGTGGCGTGGCGGAATGTATCCTCAAACGCCTCGATCAGCACCGCCGGATCGTCCACCGAAATGATCGGATACGTTAGGGAGACACCGAGGTTTTCGAGATGGTCGGCGGCGCGCTGTCCGCGGAAGTGCATCCAGAAGATCGTCCATGGAGAGCGCGGGCTGGCGCTGTAAATGTGGTGCTCGCGGGGCGGAAGAAACAACAGGTCGCCGGGTTCCAGTTTCCAATCCCGTCCTGCGAGCGTGCACGATCCTTTGCCCGAGATGCAGGCGATGAGAATGTGCTGCGAGGTGCCGTGCGGCCGCTCGACGTAATGCCCGCCCGCTGCGACGAAGGTGCCGATGTGGGTGACGCAGAGATCGCGGGTGACCGGCTTGCGGGCCGCCTCGATGGCGATGGCGGGAGGAATAATCACCAGCCGCTGCCCCGGGAAGCCTTCAGGGCGTTTTTCCGGCGGGGTTGGCTTCATGCTGGCAAGGACAGGGTGGAAACCGGGGAATGTCCATACATTTCCTTCGATGTTCCATGGCAAATCCGGGCGTCAATTCCGTAACCTCCATCAAAGCCCTTGAAGTTTTCATGAACATTGCGCCCCAGGATCTCATTGTATTTGTCGGATTTTTTGTTGTCGTCGTCGGACTGAGTGTCTGGAAAAGCCGCAAGGCGAAAGGCCATGACGAGGACAGCTCGGACTTCTTCCTCGCCGGCCGCGGCCTCACCTGGCCGCTGATCGGCATCTCGATCGTCGCTGCGAATATTTCCACCGAGCAAATGGTCGGCATGGCCGGCCAGGCGGCGGGATCGACCGGGCTCGCGGTGAGCTGCTGGCAGTTGTTAGGATCGGTGTTCATCGTGATCATTTCGATGACGCTGCTGCCCAAGTTCCTGCGGGCGGGGATTTACACGATGCCCGAGTATCTCGAATACCGCTATAACACGGCGGCGCGCGGGATCATGGCGGTTCTAACGGTGGCGATCTACGCGGTGGTGATGCTGCCGGCGGTTCTTTATTCCGGCGGCGTCACACTGCGGGCGATCACCGGCATGGAGCTGACCAAGGCGGTGTGGCTGATTGGTTTGTTAGGCGCGGGTTACTCGGCAGTCGGCGGCTTGAAGGCGATCGCCTGGGCGGATCTCGTGCAGGGCCTCGCGCTGCTCGCGGGCGGAATGTTGATTTTTTTCCTCGGTCTGGATGCCATCGGCGGCTGGGACAAGTTCGCGGAGTTCAACGCGGAGAAGCTCCACATGGTGATGCCGGCGGACAACAAGGATCTGCCCTGGACCGGCGTCGCGGGCGGCATGTGGATCGTGATGATTTATTACTGCGGCTTGAACCAGTTCATCGTGCAGCGCAATCTCGCCGCGAAGTCGCTGAAACACGGCCAGCTCGGGATGATCTTCGCGGGTGGGCTCTGGCTGCTGGTGCCCTTCGCGATGGTGATGCCGGGGCTGATGGCGCAACAACTCTATGGTGCCGAGCTCGGCACGAAAACCGACGCGGCGTTTCCCACGATGGTCACCAAGCTGATCGCGCCGGGCTTGCGCGGGTTCATCTACGCCGCCATCGCCGGAGCCGTCACCAGCACGCTGGCGTCACTGCTGAACTCCGCGTCCACGATTTCCACGATGGATGTCTATCGACGGATGTTTTCACAAAATGCCCCGCAGGAGAAACTCGTCTGGCTCGGCCGCGGGCTGACGCTGGCATTTGTCATCGCAGGTTGTTTGATCGCGCCGATCCTGGACGATCCTAAGTTCGGCGGCGTATTCCAGTATATCCAACAGTTCCAAGGCTATATCTGGCCCGGCGTGGTGGCGGCGTTCATCATGCCCTTCGTCCTGCCGAAAGTCCCGGGAGCCGCCGGCGTGGCGGCCTTGGTCATCGGTCCGCTGGCTTACGCGGCGTTTCAGTTCACCGCCAAGTCGGACGCGCGGCCATGGGGTCATGACATCCATTTCCTCCTGCAAGTGCTCTTCTCCTTTCTCGTGGTGGGCGCGCTGATGACGGTGATGACGCTGGTCTTCCCGCTCGCCAAGGCCAAGGTGCTCCCGGTCCGCGAGGAAATCAGCTTGGTCACCGAGCCCATCGTGAAAATCGCAGGCGGCCTGGTCATTCTCGGCGTCGTCATCTTCTTCATCATCTTCTGGTAATCTTCATTTCAGAATTTCAGCTTTTCAGGATCTAAGCTTCTACCCCAACATGTCCGTCATCGCGAAACTGGAACCCCGTGTCATTCCAACCTATCCGGTCGGCGCGCCGGAGAAAAACCCGCTGTTCTTCGAGAAGCGTGTCTATCAGGGATCATCCGGCAAGGTATATCCCGTTCCGTTCATCGACAAGGTGTTCGATGAGCCACAGCCGGTTTCCTATCAATCCGCGCGTTTGGAAAACGAGTTCGTGCGGTTGGTGATGTTGCCGGAAATCGGCGGGAGGATCTTCATCGGCCAGGACAAGACCAACCATGATTACGATTTCTTCTATCGCCAGGATGTGATCAAACCGGCGCTGGTCGGCCTCGCCGGGCCGTGGATCTCCGGCGGCGTCGAGTTCAACTGGCCGCAGCACCACCGCCCCGGCACCTTCATGCCGGCGGACGTGTTCATCGAAGAGGAGGACGACGGCGCGCGCACGGTGTGGCTGGGCGAACATGATCCGCTCAATCGCCTCAAAGGCATGCACGGCATCCGCTTGCGGCCCGGTTCATCTTTGATCGAGCTGCGGGCGCGGTTGTATAACCGTACTCCGTTCACCCAAACCTTCCTGTGGTGGGCGAACGTGGCGGCGATGGTGCA